>CAJMMH010000005.1 GCA_905214365.1 uncultured bacterium | reverse complement strand
CAGTTATTTGGTTATGAGCAAGTAGCGAAGCGGATTGCGAATATCCGCTTGACACGGCTGCGGATTCTATGTTACTGTTCACGCTGCGCTCAAACAGTAACGGCTCTATTCTATCACAGGTTTCTACTTGCAATCAACCCTCAATTTTGCTACAATGAACGGGTAAGCAGAGGATTACAGTTCACGGGCGGGAATTTCTCAGGCTGAAAGTTCCGCAATATACCGCAGCAGCAGAAACTTTTCGGCTTGAAATGTGAAACATTGACAGATAGCTGTTTGCTGCGCAGAATGTGAACAGGAACCAGGGAGGAGGGAGCGGGCATGAAAAACAGCATGGAACCTGACATTCAGAGCCATGTCCGCGCATACATATGATTCAGGCATTTGAACGCATGAAAGAACTTCCCGGCGTAGTTGGTTATTACTGGAAAGACCTTCAGACCGGCAGGACACAGGAGTATCACAGCGACAGTGATGTTGTTGCTGCAAGCGTCATCAAGATCCCGATTATGGCGGCATTTTTTGACGCAGCAGAGAGCGGACGTATTGATCCGTCCGCGCTTGTGACTCTGGAGGAGAAGCATAGATATCCGAGCTGCGGAGCAATTAATTATCTTCACAGCGGCCTTCAGCTCACACTAGAGGATGTGTGTGTGCTGATGATTATTCTCAGCGACAATTCAGCCACTAATTTTCTGATCGATTATCTTGGAATGGACGCGATTCAGGAATGGATCGACCGAAACGGTTACGGGACGATCCGGCTGAATCGCCGTTTGTTTGATGCGAAGGCAGCTGCGGCGGGTATTGAAAATTATATCAGCGCAGGAGCAATCGGCAGGATGCTTGAGCAGATCTGGAGCAAAACGCTGGTGTCTCCAAAGGCTTCTGAGCGGATGCTGCAGATTCTCAGTGATCAGCGTCTGAATGGAAAACTGCCATTTTTCCTTCACAGCCTGAAAAATGGCCCGAAACTTGCCCACAAAACAGGAGAGGACGACGGAATTACACACGACTGCGCGATTGTATACCGGGACGGAAAAGGATACGTTCTCTGCGTGACCGGCGATAAGACCGATGTTCCGAAGCTGGAGAGGTGCATGCAGGATGCGGCGCTTGAAACATGGATGGCATTTGAGAAGGGGGCAGAGCAATGAGAGTGACAGCAGCGGAGAGTGTCGTAACGATGTATGGGAAACCGGAAACCGGAACCTGTATCGATGAGCTTTTATATGGAATGGAAGCAGAGGTGCTGGAAGATTCCGGCAGTTTCTTTAAGATCAGAACTGATTACCGATATGAAGGATACGTTGAAAAAAAGGCAGTGCAGCCTGGAATATGGGAGGATGCGTGGAGTCTGCTCGCAAAAGAAAAGAAAGAAGCGTATTTTCCGGATGGCTTCTGTATGGCAAGGGTATGCAAACGGTTTGCCGATATCCAATCTGAGCCGCGCGTACAGGGAATCTGCCTGCAAAGCATTCCCGGAGGCGGTGCAGTCCTTCGCGGGACAACCGATGAGAATGGATGGACGGCTGTTTGCTTGGCTGACGGAACGATGGGATACATTCATGCGGATTTTCTGGAAGAGTACCGCACGGTGCCTGTCAGTGAGCAGGAACTTCGGAAGGCGGTTACGGAAACAGCAAAGCGGTATCTTGGAACGCAGTACCGCTGGGGCGGGAAGTCACCGCTCGGCATCGACTGCTCCGGCCTGTGCTCGGTATCATATCTGATTAATGGCGTTGTCATTTACCGTGACGCGCAGCTGAAAGAGGGATTCCCGGTAAAGGAGATTCCGTTTGAAAACAGAAAGCCGGGAGACCTGCTGTATTTTCCGGGGCACATTGCAATGTATCTCGGAAATGATTACTATATTCATTCGACAGCGCGCCGCCACAGCGACGGCGTTGTAATCAACAGCATGAATCCGGATGATCCGCTGTACCGGGATGATCTGGTTCACAGTCTGTACGCGACGGGAAGTATTTTTTAAGAGGAGGGTTCTGCAATGTACGGTTTTATGGATATGCACTGTGACACACTGATGAAGCTTCGGAATGCGGAGAAGAAGGGAATTCACGAAAGCATGCGCAGCAGGGACGGTCATCTGGATCTGCTCCGTCTGCGGGATGCCGGATACTGGATGCAGACGTTTGCCGCATATGTGGATCTGGAGGAAGAGGACGATCCGGCGGTTGCCTGCCTGGAGATGATTGATATCTTCTGGAGAGAGATGGCAGCAAACAAGGATCTGGTTTCTCCGGTAACAACGGCGGCGGAAGTAAAAAAGAACCAGAGCAATGGAAAGCTTTCTGCGCTGCTTTCCATTGAAGAGGGAGGCACCTGCAAAGGAAATCTGTCCTTACTCCGCGATTATTATCGCCTTGGTGTCCGCATGATGACACTGACCTGGAATTATGAAAATGAAATCGCGTGGCCCAATACAACAGACTGCGGCGAGGGAACGCATTTCGGACTCAAAGAGACCGGAATCGCATTTGTTGAGGAGATGGAGCGTCTTGGAATGCTGATCGATGTGTCTCATCTGTCAGATGATGGTTTCTACGATGTATACAAGTATACAAAGGGTCCGTTTATTGCCAGTCATTCCAATGCCCGCGCAGTCTGCGGCCATCGGAGAAACCTGACCGATGACATGATCCGCAAGCTGGCGGAGCGCGGCGGCGTGACCGGTATCAATTTGTCCGCAAACTTTACCAACGAGTCGAAGAACGGGGAACCGGCATTCGGAACAATTGAGGGATTGGTCCGTCATGTGCGGCACATCGCAAATGTCGGCGGAATCGGCTGCATCGGTCTTGGTACGGACTATGATGGAATCGGAAATCACATCGAGCTGACTGAGTGCTCAAAGATGCCGCTGTTTGCGGAAGCGCTGAAAACGGCAGGGTTCCATGAGAGCGAGATTGATGATATCTGCCATAACAACGTATTGAGAGTTATGCAGGATGTGTTAAAATAAAAATACCGGAGACGAAACATAAAGGTACTCTCGCAAATTCAGGGATAACGCGATTCCGAGAGCACATAAAACAGATTCCGGGACCTGATGAATGGATCCCGGAATTTGTTTCACCAGAATTTTCGCCTGCGCTGTGAAGGAAAAATAAGCGGCAGGCTGAATTCCATTGGGAACAGAAAGGAAAAGAAATATGAAATATCGTGAATTTGGAAAGCTTGGGATTAAGGTATCGGCGCTGGGATTCGGATGTATGCGCTTTCCGGTAACCGATCCGAAGGATCCAAAAAAGATTGATGAGAAGGAAGCAGTCGCAATGCTGCGCAAGGCAATTGACAGCGGTGTGAATTATATTGATACTGCATGGCCGTATCACGGCGGGGAAAGCGAGCCGCTTGTAGGCCGCGCGCTGCAGGACGGATACCGGGAGAAGGTTTATCTGGCAACAAAGCTTCCGGTGTGGCTGGTTCAGAAAACAGAAGATTTTGATACGTTTCTGAATGAGCAGCTAAAGCGCCTGCAGACCGATCATATTGATTTTTACCTGCTTCATGCGCTGAATAAGGAGCGCTGGCAGACGGTGCTTGACTGCGGAATCCTGAAGAAGCTCGAAGAGGCAAAAGCAGACGGAAGGATCCGTTACGCCGGATTTTCCTTCCACGATGATTCCGAGACGTTTCATAAGATTGTGGACGGTTATGACAAATGGGATTTCTGCCAGATCCAATACAATTATATTAATACGGACATGCAGGCAGGGACTGAGGGACTTCACTACGCGGCAGAGCACGGCCTTGGCGTAATTGTCATGGAGCCGCTGCTTGGCGGAAAACTTGCCAATGTGCCGGAGCAGCTTGCAAAGGCACTGGATCCGTCGAGAAAGCCGGTTCAGTGGGCGCTTGACTTTTTGTGGAGCCAGCCGGAGGTTAGCCTGCTGTTGAGCGGCATGAGCACGATGGAGCAGGTGGACGACAACTTGGCACTTGCGTCAGAATCAGAGGTTGGCTCATTGACTGCCGCTGATTATGAGATGTTAAAGCATGCAAAGCATGTATTTGAGACTATGGCGCGCGTTCCATGTACAAAGTGCGCGTACTGCATGCCATGTCCGTTCGGTCTGGAGATTCCGAAGATTTTTGAGGCATATAACCAGACCGCTTCCAAGAGCATGAAGGATGCAAAAGAGCTGTACGATACACTGGAAAAGAAAGCAGACTGCTGCCGCCGCTGCCGTCATTGCGAGAAGGAATGTCCGCAGCATATCGAAATCAGTAAAGTAATGTCTGATGTTGCGGCTGTATTTGCCTGACGGTCTGTGCCGATGCTTTTCAGTTGCATTTCAGGATACTTTATGCTATGATACAGATAGCGTTCGGGGAGAAGGGCGGGACGTTGATTCGCCCTTTCACGGGCATCCGTTCCCGTTTGGCAAAGTGCAAACAGGAGCGGGCTGTCTGGCAGGACAAATAATGGTACAGGAGAAAGCGAATGGACAGGAAACGTAGAGTAATGCTGAAGCTGAGCGGAGAAGCGCTTGCAGGCAATAATGAAGGAAAAAAAGGCTTTGACGAGGCGGTTGTAAAGGATGTTGCCCGTCAGGTAAAGACTTCGGTTGACCAGGGAGTCCAGGTTGGAATCGTGATTGGAGGCGGCAATTTCTGGAGAGGACGTTCCAGCAGTGCGATTGATCGTCCGAAGGCAGATCAGATCGGCATGCTTGCTACGGTTATGAACTGCATTTACGTATCGGAGATTTTCCGCTCCGAAGGAATGAGGACCGAAATCTTTACGCCGTTTGCATGCAGCACATTTACCAGCATGTTTTCCAAGGATGCGGCAGTTGAGGCGCTGAACGCCGGCAAGGTAGTATTTTTCGCAGGCGGTACCGGCCATCCGTATTTCTCAACTGATACCGGAGTTGTGCTCCGCGCAATTGAGATGGAAGCGGATGTGATTCTGCTTGCCAAGGCGATCGACGGTATTTATGACAGCGACCCGGCAAAGAACCCGGAGGCAAAGAAGTACGATCAGATCACGATTCAGGAGGTTGTTGATAAGCGCCTTGCAGTTATTGATTTGACTGCGTCCATGATGTGCTTAGAGAACCATATGCCGCTTGCCGTATTTGGCCTGAATGAAGAAGGAAGCATCAGCAATGCGCTGAACGGAGTAATTCACGGAACGATTGTAACTGCATAAAACAGAACTTTTGCAAATGACCGGGATAGCAGTACAAATTTGCAAAGCGTTTGCAAAATCATTTTTTAGCTGACAAAACGTGAATAGAAATGAAAATATGATACCTGGAGGTTATTGATGAAAGAGACAATCAAAAAATACGAAGACAAGATGGGCAAGACCTGTACCGCGCTGGACGAGGAGCTTGGAACCATCCGCGCAGGCCGCGCAAATCCGAATGTTCTGAACAAGATCATGGTTGAGTATTACGGAGTTCCGACTCCGATGCAGCAGGTTGGAAACATTTCCGTACCGGAGCCGCGTGTGATTCAGATCAATCCGTGGGAGAGAACCCTGTTAAAGGCGATTGAGAAGGCGATCCAGACGTCTGACCTTGGAATCAATCCAACCAATGACGGTACCTGTATCCGTCTTGTATTCCCGGAACTGACTGAGGAGCGCAGAAAAGAGCTTTCCAAGGAGGTAAAGAAGAAGGGCGAGGCAGCGAAGGTTGCGATTCGCAACATCCGCCGCGACGCAAACGATACTCTTAAGAAGATGGAAAAGGCTTCCGAGATTACTGAGGACGAGCACAAGGATGGAGAAGAGAAGATCCAGAAGATGACCGATAAGTATATTGAAAAGATCGATCAGATGATTGAGGTAAAGAATAAGGAAATCATGACCGTATAACACGTATCGTGATTCAGACAGGGGGCGGGAAGATTGATCCTGCCCCTTCTCTGTCAAAAACAAAGATACAGGAGAACATAAGACAATGGATGGAGAAAACAGCAGAAAAGTCCCTTCTCATGTGGCGATTATTATGGATGGAAATGGCCGGTGGGCACAGAGACGCGGACTTCCGCGCAAGATGGGGCATGTAGAAGGCTGTAAGGTTGTAGAGCAGACCGTGCGCGATGCGGCAGATCTTGGGATTGATTACCTGACTGTATACGCGTTTTCCACGGAAAACTGGAAGCGGTCGGAGGAAGAGGTTTCGGCGCTGATGCAGTTGTTCCGGATTTATACAAAAAAGCTGCTGAAGGTAGCAACTGAGAAGAATGTTCGTGTTATTATGATCGGAGAGCGGAGCCGGTTTGCGCCAGATCTGATTGAGGGGCTGAACAATCTGGAAGAAAAAACAAAAAACAATACCCGCATGACATTCATAATTGCAGTAAATTACGGATCAAGAGATGAAATCTGCCGTGGGATGACGCGGATGGCCCAGGATGTAAAGGAAGGAAAGCTGGAACCGGAAGCAATTACCGAGCAGATCATTTCCGGCTATCTGGACACTGCGGGAATCCCGGATCCGGATCTGCTGATCCGTACCAGCGGAGAGCTGAGACTGTCCAATTTCCTGCTTTGGCAGCTGGCGTATACGGAACTGTACGTGACTGATGTTTTATGGCCGGATTTCTGCAAGGCGGAATTGGAGAAGGCAATTGACGCGTACGGTACCAGAGAGCGCCGGTACGGAGGCGTCATTAAGAAAAAGTAATTCCGGAGTACATAAATAGACTTCCGCAAATTCAGATACAATGGGATTACGGGAGCCTGTAAAGGGAGGCAATTATGTTTATAACAAGAACGATCAGCGGTGCGGTGCTGCTGGCGCTGACAATTCTGATGGTAGTGTTGGGAGGATCGTGGCTGCTTTGCTTTGTTACCGCAGTATCTCTGATCGGTATCTTTGAGCTGTACCGGGCGTTCGGCATGGAAAAGACGCCGTTTGCGTGGATTGGCTATGTCGGGACTGCAGGAATTGCGGCCGTGCTTGCGGTTGGACGCGCAGATCTGATTCTGATGGTAATTGCAGCGGCATTTCTGGTTGAGATGGCGGCATATGTATTTACATATCCGAAGCATCATGCGGCAGAAGTAACGCCGGCAGTATTCGGATTGATTTACGTACCGCTTATGCTTTCTTTTATCTACCGTACCAGAACGGCACAGGATGGAACCTATACGGTATGGCTGATTTATATCAGCGCATGGGGAGCGGATACTTGTGCGTATCTGGTAGGAAGAGCGATTGGAAAGCATAAGATGGCACCGGTACTCAGCCCGAAGAAGTCCATTGAGGGCGCGGTCGGCGGCGTAGCGGGAGCTGCAATTATCGGCGCGGTTTACGGATTTATTTTTCGCGGAAGCCTGACGGAGTTCACCAATCCGGCGGCATTCTGCGCGCTGATCGGCGCGTGCGGCAGCCTGATTTCAATGGTAGGAGATCTGGCAGCGTCTGCGGTAAAGCGCGATCATCAGATCAAGGATTACGGAAAGCTGATTCCTGGCCACGGCGGCATCATGGACCGTTTTGACAGCATTATATTTACAGCGCCAGTTATTTTTTATCTGGTTTCGTTCTTACAGGCGATGTAAGAGACGGCGGAGCATCAGTAAAATCCGTTCCTGTATGCGGAAGGATCTATGAAAAGCGAAAGAAAGGACAAAAAGACAGGAATGAAAAAAATAGCGGTACTTGGTTCTACGGGATCCATTGGAACCCAGAGTCTTGAGGTAATCGCAGCCAATCCTGATATGGAAGCAACGGTGCTGGCTGCAGGAAGCAACATTGTTTTATTAGAAAAACAGATCCGGCAGTTCCATCCGAAGCTTGTCTGCGTGTTTGATGAAGAGAAGGCGGCACAGCTGAAGCTTGCGGTTGCAGATCTTCCGGTTACAGTTACCGCCGGAATGGAGGGCCTGCTGGAGGCAGCTGTTTATCCGGAAACGGATATTGTGGTAACGGCAGTAGTCGGAATGATCGGAATCCGTCCGACAATCGCGGCAATCCGGGCTGGAAAAGATATCGCACTTGCCAATAAAGAAACGTTAGTAACAG
Organism: uncultured bacterium; assembly: GCA_905214365.1. GTDB lineage: Bacteria > Bacillota > Clostridia > Lachnospirales > Lachnospiraceae > Anthropogastromicrobium. The sequence continues at coordinate 13,991 of CAJMMH010000005.1, read as the reverse complement.
CAGGTCATCTGATTATTCCGTTAGTCAAGGAGTACGGTGTGCGCCTGCTTCCGGTTGACAGTGAGCATTCCGCAATTTTCCAGTGTCTGCAGGGCGAGGAGGGGCATAAAATCGATAAGATTCTTCTGACAGCGTCCGGCGGCCCGTTCCGCGGAAAGACACGAGCGGAAATGGCAGGGATCCGTCCGGAGGATGCGCTGAAGCATCCGAACTGGGTGATGGGAAGAAAGATTACGATTGATTCTTCCACAATGATAAACAAGGGATTGGAAGTGATGGAGGCTAAATGGCTGTTTGGGGTTTCCTATGATCAGGTACAGGTGGTGATCCAGCCGCAGTCCGTGATTCACTCGATGGTTCAGTTCGAGGACGGCGCAATTATGGCACAGCTTGGAACCGCGGATATGAAGCTTCCGATTCAGCTTGCGCTGACCTATCCGGACCGCAGGCCGTTATCCGGAAAGCGCCTGGATCTGTTTGAGCTTGGACAGATCACGTTTTTTGCACCTGATTTTGAAAACTTCCCTGGTCTGGCAATGGCATACCGGGCAGGAGAAAAGGGAGGAAATCTTCCGACGGTATTCAATGCGGCAAATGAGAAGGCAGTTGCGAGGTTCCTTGACCGGAAGCTTTCGTATCCGGGAATCACAGAAGCTATCGCTTCCGCAATGGAAGCCATTCCGTTCTGCGAGTACCCGTCGGTCGAGCAGATCCTGGAAACTGAGCAGGAGGTTTATGAATATCTGGAACACCTCTGGGCATAAAGAAAAATATTCGCGTTGATCATTGGAGGAAAGATGAATCCATTCAGTATTATTGCGCTGCTTCTGATCCTTGGAGCAGTGATCTTTGTCCATGAATTCGGACATTTTTTGCTGGCGAAGAAAAATGGGGTAGGGGTTATTGAGTTTTCCATCGGTATGGGGCCGAGGATTTTCAGCACAGTTTATCACGGAACGAGATATTCACTCAAGTGGATTCCGTTCGGCGGTTCCTGCCGGATGTTAGGTGATGACAGCGGGATTGTAGACCCGGATGCAGAACCGATTACGGATACAGAACATTGTTTTGAAAATAAATCAGTATGGGCGAGAATCTCTGTGATTGCGGCCGGACCGGTCTTTAATTTCCTTCTGGCGTATATTTTGGCTGTTGTTGTCATTGGATTGGCCGGAAGCGATAAACCCATTATCACTAGGCTTGTTGATGGCTATCCGGCACAGGAAGCGGGACTTCAGTCCGGAGACCGGATTGTAAAAATCAACAAGGAGCCAATTCATCTTTACCGGGACCTGCAGCTGTATCTGATGCTTCATCCAGGAGAAACGCTCAACGTGACCTATGTGCGTGATGGGGAAAAAGCAACGGCAGTAATTGAGCCGAAGTTCAGTGAGGAAGATCAGTCCTATCTGATGGGAATTTACGGAGGCGGACGCTATAGCCTGAACTGGTACGAAACTCTCCAGTACAGCTGGTATGAACTGCGCTATAATGTACTGGCGGTTGTGAAAAGCCTTGGCATGGTATTTACCGGTGATCTTCCTGTAACATCGTTTTCCGGCCCGGTCGGGATTGCTACAACCGTGGATGATATCGTAACCGAGGTCAATGAAGCGACCGTCAACGAAAGCTTCCAGGACCGCGCCGCGTCAATGATCCTGACACTGCTGAATTTCATGGTTCTGCTGAGCGCCAATCTTGGCGTAATGAACCTGCTGCCGATTCCGGCAATGGATGGAGGACGCCTGGTCTTTCTGATCATTGAAGCGGTTCGTGGAAAGGCAGTTCCGAAAGAGAAGGAGGCAGTCGTTCATATTGCGGGATTTATCTTCCTGTTCCTGTTTATGATTTTTATCCTCTTCAATGACATTCACCGGATTTTTGTCCGGTAGGACAGGATGTGAGACCGGCAGCTGACAGAGAGTACATGCACATGAAAAGGGGAAATTGCGATGACATACAGAGAGAATACAAAAGAAATCCGGATTGGAAATCGGGTAATCGGAGGAGGAAATCCGATACTGATCCAATCCATGACCAATACAAGAACAGATGATGTGGAAAAGACGGTGGATCAGATTCTGCGTCTGGAGGAAGCTGGCTGCGAGATCATCCGCTGTACCGTACCGGACTTAGAAGCTGCGAAGGCAGTGGAAAAGATTCAGCAGAGAATCCACATTCCGCTTGTTGCCGACATCCATTTCGATTATCGTCTTGCGATTGCGGCAATGGAATACGGTGCGGATAAGATCCGCATTAATCCTGGAAACATCGGTTCTGTGGAGCGCGTGGAAGCGGTAGTAAACAAAGCCAAAAGCTGCCATGTGCCGATCCGTGTCGGAGTAAACAGCGGATCACTGGAAAAGAATCTGATTGAAAAGTACGGCGGGGTAACGGCGGACGGTCTTGTGGAAAGCGCGCTGGATAAAGTGCATATGATCGAGCAGATGGGGTATGACCAGCTGGTAATCAGCATCAAGTCTTCTGATGTGATGATGTGTGTCCGCGCCCATGAGCTGATTGCCGGAAAAACGCCGTATCCGCTTCATGTGGGAATCACAGAGGCAGGGACGGTAACGGCAGGAAATATCAAGTCGGCGATTGGTCTTGGACTGATTCTGAATCAGGGAATTGGCGATACGATTCGTGTATCTCTGACCGGCGATCCGGCGGAGGAAATTAAGTCAGCAAAGCTGATTCTGCGCACGCTTGGTCTCAGAAAAGGCGGAATTGAGGTTGTTTCCTGTCCGACCTGCGGAAGAACAAAGATTGATCTGATCGGACTTGCCAATCAGGTCGAAACCATGGTGAGCGGCTATGACAAGACACTGAAGGTTGCCGTTATGGGCTGCGTGGTAAACGGGCCGGGTGAGGCAAAAGAGGCAGATCTTGGCATTGCCGGAGGTGACGGCTGCGGCCTTCTGATCCGGCACGGAGAGGTAATCCGTAAGGTTCCGGAGGATCAGCTGTTAGCAGTATTAAAGGAAGAATTGGATCGGGCTTGAAGGGAGGAACAACGGCGTGGCAAAAGCGTTTTTAGAGGCGTTTCCGACGCTTGCATTGAAAGAGGATACAAAAGCGCTGCTGCAAAAATGTGAAGTCGCGGCTGTTAAGTATAACCATGATAAAACGGCGATCCGCGTGTATATGGTATCAGAGCGCCTGATTGGGAAGGGACAGATCTATCAGCTGCAGCAGGACATGGAAAAGCAGCTGTTCCCAAACGGCGAACTGCAAATCCAGATTGTAGAGTCCTTCCGCCTTTCAGATCAGTATACAGTAAAATATCTGGTAGACGCATACCGGGACAGCATTCTCACAGAAGCAAGAGAATCAAGCGAACTCGATTACCATATCCTGTTCCGCAGCAAATGGGAGGTTGAGGGTGACAGCCTGAAGCTTGTGATGCCGGACAGCCTGATGGCCAGAAACCGGAGTCCGCAGCTGCGTGAGTGGATGACGCATATGTTTTCTGAGCGCTGCGCGACCCAGGTTCCGGTAGATGTTGACTTTGAAAAGCAGGACAGTACGCATCTTGAAGAAGAAAGAAAGCGTCAGGAGGCAGCTGCCATCGCAAAGATTCTGAAGGCAAACGGAATGGAAGCGCAGAGCGCGTCCTGCGAGGAAGGCGGATTTGTGCGTCCGGATGATGCCGTGCCTGCCTGGGCGGCGGAAACAACGGCCCAAAATTCTGGCAGCGGGGATTCCCGGCAGAAGGGAGAAAAGAAGGCTGCGGAGAGCAAAAAGCCTGCGGCAGAGAGCAAAAAGCCGGAAACAAAGAAACCGGCTGCGCCTGTAGTTCCCGCATCAGGCCTGCGTCATGGAAAAGGCAGCTTTCAGGGCGGCAAAGGAAATCGTCCCGCATATCAGAAAACACTGGTGCGCGGCAATAATCCGAACCTGATTTACGGACGGGATTTTGAATACACCGTTCTGACTCCGATTCAGGAGATTCAGGAAGAAATCGGAGAAGTCACCATTAAAGGAAAAATTGTCGCGAATGTGGAGCGTGAGCTGCGCAACGGCGAGAAGACGATCATTTCGCTTGCAGTGACTGACATGCATGATACGATTATGGTAAAGTTGTTTGTGCCGAATGAGTTTCTGGGAGAGCTTCGCCCAAATATCAAAGAGGGAAATTGTGTTGTTGTAAAGGGAATGGCAGTGATGGACCGGTTTGATCATGAAATCAATATCGGATCAGTCATTGGAATCGCAAAAGGAACCTGGGAGGAGTCACAGCGCACGGATGACGAGCCAGTAAAGCGAGTGGAGCTTCATTGCCATACGAAGGCCAGCGAGATGGATGCGGTCACAGATGCCGGTACATTAGTTCGTCAGGCAAAGGCCTGGGGACACCGGGCACTTGCGATTACAGATCACGGCTGTGCGTACGCATTTCCGGACGCGGCGCATGCGTTAAGCAAAGGCGATAACTTCCAGGTTATTTATGGCTGCGAGGGATATCTGGTTGATGACATGAAGCAGATTGTCACAAGCTGCCGGGAGCAGACGCTGGATGACGATTATGTTGTCTTTGATATCGAGACGACCGGTTTCAGCGCTAAGAAGAACCATATCATTGAAATTGGTGCAGTGAAAGTGTCAAAGGGAAAGATCGTTGATCATTTTTCCAAGTTTGTCAATCCGCGTGAACCGATTCCGTTTGAAATTGAGCGTCTGACCGGAATCAACGATGATATGGTGTGCAGGGAACCGGGCATCGAAGAAATTCTGCCGCAGTTTATGGAGTTTTCCAAAGGCTGCGCTCTGGTGGCGCATAATGCGGATTTTGATGTCAGCTTTATGAAGGAAAATGCGGCCAGACTCGGAAATCCGGATTATGAGCCGACCTATGTGGATACGGTGGGACTGGCAAGATATCTGCTGCCGCATCTGAGCCGCTACAAGCTGGATACGGTCGCAAAAGCGCTGGAGGTTTCTCTGGAAAATCACCATCGCGCAGTTGATGATGCCGGGGCAACGGCGGAAATCTTTGTCAAGCTGCTTAAACGCCTGAAGGAGCAGGGGATGGGGACGCTGCGGGATATTACGGAAAAGGCGAAGCTTTCTCCGGAAGCCATTATGAAGATGCCGACGTACCACATCATCTTTCTGGCGGCCAACGAGCAGGGACGCATTAACCTTTACCGGCTGATTTCTCTGTCGCATGCCAAGTATTTTGCAAGACGGCCAAGGTTTCCGCGATCCGAGATTATGAAGTACCGGGAAGGTATTATTATCGGTTCCGCCTGTGAGGCCGGAGAGCTGATCCGTGCGATTGTCGGAGGCGAAAGCGATGATGAGCTGCTGCGGATTGCCAGATTTTACGATTATCTGGAGATTCAGCCGACCAGAAACAACGAGTTTATGCTGCGTAAGGAGGATTCCGGCTATCATACGCTGCAGGATCTGGAAGGGATCAGCGAAAAGGTGGTAGAACTTGGTGAAATCCTTGACAAGCCGGTCTGCGCAACCTGTGACGTGCATTTTATGAATCCGGAAGATGAGGTTTACCGCCGGATTATTATGGCCGGAAAAGGTTTTGACGACGCGGATTTCCAACCGCCGCTGTATTATCGGACAACCAGGGAAATGCTGGATGAATTTGCATTTCTTGGAAGCGATAAGGCATATGAGGTCGTTGTTACCAATACGAATCTGATTGCGGACCGGTTAGATATGATAGCGCCGGTGCGGCCGGACAAATGCCCGCCCGTCATTGAAAATTCCGATACGGACCTTCGAAACCTGTGTCTGACCAAGGCTCATTCCATGTATGGAGATCCGCTGCCGAAGATTGTTGAGGACCGGCTGGAGCATGAGCTGCATTCCATCATATCCAACGGATACGCGGTTATGTATCTGATTGCGCAGAAGCTGGTAAATAAGTCCAATGCGGATGGATATCTGGTTGGATCAAGAGGATCAGTTGGATCTTCCTTTGTCGCAACCATGTCCGGAATTACCGAGGTTAATCCGTTAAGTCCGCACTATTACTGCCCGCACTGTCATTACAGTGATTTTGATTCAGAGGAAGTGAAAAAGTTTGCCGGCGGCGCAGGCTGCGATATGCCCGATAAGACGTGTCCGGTCTGTGGAGAGAAGCTGGTAAAGGATGGATTTGATATTCCGTTCGAGACGTTCCTTGGCTTCTATGGAGACAAGGAGCCGGATATTGATCTGAACTTTTCCGGTGAATATCAGAGTAAGGCGCACGCCTATACGGAGGTAATTTTCGGAGCCGGTCAGACATTCCGTGCAGGAACGGTTGGTACGCTGGCGGATAAGACTGCATACGGCTATGTCAAGAACTATTACGAAGAGCGGAATCAGCATAAGCGTGAGTGTGAAATCAACCGGCTGGTACTCGGCTGTACCGGTGTCAAGCGGACGTCCGGCCAGCATCCGGGCGGCATCATTGTACTTCCGAACGGCGAAGACATTAACTCGTTTACGCCGGTTCAGCATCCGGCAGACGATATGACGACGAGTACAATCACAACGCATTTTGATTATCATTCGATCGACCATAACCTGTTGAAGCTGGATATTCTCGGACACGATGATCCGACGATGATCCGTATGCTGCAGGATCTGACCGGACAGGATCCGACGACCTTCCCGTTAGACAGTCCGGAGGTCATGTCGCTGTTCCGCGATACTTCCGCACTTGGAATCAAGCCGGAAGATATTGGCGGCTGCAAGCTCGGCGCGCTCGGACTTCCGGAGTTCGGAACGGATTTCGCAATGCAGATGTTAATCGAGACAAAGCCAAAGTACTTTTCTGATCTTGTCCGGATTGCCGGATTGTCCCACGGAACCGATGTATGGCTCGGCAACGCGCAGACGCTTCTGCAGGAAGGAAAGGCGACGATTTCCACGGCAATCTGTACCCGTGATGATATTATGATTTATCTGATCAGTAAGGGTTTGGAGAAGGGTCATGCGTTCAAAATCATGGAGGCAGTTCGGAAAGGAAAGGGACTGACTCCGGAGTGGGAGCAGGAAATGATCGACCATGACGTACCGGACTGGTACATCTGGTCGTGCAAAAAAATCAAGTACATGTTTCCGAAGGCGCATGCGGCAGCGTATGTTATGATGATGTGGCGGATTGCGTACTGCAAGATTTTCTATCCGCTTGCGTACTATGCTGCGTACTTCAGCATCCGCGCAACCGGTTTTTCCTATGAGCTGATGTGCCGCGGAAGAGAGGTGCTTGAACGGAATCTGGCGGATTATAAGAACCGTGCCGATACATTATCTCCGAAGGAAAAGGATACGATGAAAGATATGCGTATCGTTCAGGAGATGTATGCGAGAGGCTTTGATTTTGTGCCGATTGACCTGTTCAAGGTGCAGGCAAACCGTTTCCAGATTATTGATGGAAAGCTAATGCCGTCGCTGAGCTCAATCGAAGGTCTTGGCGGAAAGGCAGCGGAATCAATTGTTGATGCGGCAAAGAATGGACCGTTTTTGTCACGGGATGATTTCAAAGAGCGGGCGAAAGTCGGACAGACCGTATCGGACAAGCTCGGCGAGCTGGGAATCCTCGGTGACATTCCGGAAAGCAATCAGCTGTCAATCTTTGATTTGATGCAGGGATAATGACAGGTAGGATGCGTGTCATGTCTGCCGCGTCAAAGAAGAGCGGCGTCAAGAAAAACGAATAAAGAAACAAAAAGAACGCGTATCTGGTCGGAAAACCGATCGGATACGCGTTCTTTTGATCTGTTTTACTTATTTACTTACTGACTCTGCTGCAGGTCCGTGTTATGAGGCGGCAGACTGGAAAATCAGTCTTCGAGTCCTTTGTATTTGCGTAACAGCGTCTGGATCTTCTCAGTCGGAGACAGCGTTGCACCGATCGGAACATCGTGGTTGAGGGAGTTGATAATTGCAGCTGTAAACTTGCTCATATCTGCTTCCAGATACCATGGTCTCTGCTTCAGCTCCTGCGGCTGATAATTCAGATTGGTGGTGATGACATAATCAATGTATTCTTTCTTGTAGAAGTCATCAAACTTCTGAAGTCCGTCCGTAAACAGGCCGAATGTACAGCAGACAATAACTTTCTGAGCGCCACGTTCCTTTAGCTCGCGTGCAGTATCCAGCATGCTTTCGCCGGAGGAAATCATATCGTCAACGATGATAACGGTCTTGCCAGTTACATCGGAGCCCAAAAACTCATGTGCGACAATCGGATTCTTTCCATTGACAACGGTGGAGTAGTCACGACGCTTGTAGAACATACCCATATCAACGCCGAGGTTGTTGGCAAAGTAAACGGAACGTCCCATTGCGCCTTCATCCGGGCTGATAACCATCAGGTGCTCTTTGTCAATCTTCAGTTCCTTTTCGCGGCCAAGAAGCGCCTTGATAAACTGATAAGGAGGTGTAAAGTTATCAAAACCGTGAAGCGGGATTGCGTTCTGTACGCGCGGATCATGCGCGTCAAACGTAATAATGTTGGAAACCCCCATATTGATAAGCTCCTGCAGTGCCCATGCGCAGTCCAAAGATTCGCGGCGGGTACGTTTATGCTGTCTTCCTTCGTACAGGAACGGCATAACAACATTGACACGGCGCGCGTTTCCGCAGCAGCCGATCAGCCGCTTCAGATCCTGAAAGTGATTGTCCGGAGACATATGGTTCAGTTCCCCGCATACCGGATAGGTGATACTATAATTCGTAACATCAACCATGGCAAACACATCCATGCCGCGGACTGATTCATTCAGCACACACTTTGCTTCGCCGGAGCCGAACCTGGAACACTTAAAGTCCAGAAGATAAGAATCGGAATCATATCCGCGGTAGTCCAGACTGGTCTGTTTTTCGATTAATGCCTCTGTATCATGGCGGCGGAATGCAACAATGTGAGCGTCTACTGCCTCTGCCAGCTCCCGGCTTCCGCTTAAAGCTGCAATTTTGAGCGGCGCGATCGGAATACTGTTTTCAAACACAAAATCCTTTTTAGCCATATTGTCCTCCATTCATTCTTCTGAAACATGCTTTTGTGCTGCCTCATCTGCTTTCCATACAATGAGGGAGACAAATATATAAGGCATGATTCAGACAGTTTCAGACATATTTATACCATTATTGAAAATCATCCGTCAAGGGTAAATGCGTAATTCTTTACAAAATACGAAAAAGATGGTATCCTAAAAGGCAGACAGAAAATCAGCGGAGACAGGCAGACTGTGAATCTCCGTGTTCATTTGGAGGAATTATGAAAAAAACGTACGCGCATCAGATCAAGTCCGTTGCGCCGGGATCAATTGGTGAAGAGCTGGAGTTAGAGCCGGGGGACCGCCTTCTCGAAATCAATGGGGAACCGATTGAGGATGTGCTGGATTACCGATTTTATATTCAGAATGAAGACATTTCCATGATTGTCGAAAAAAAGGATGGTACGCAGGTTGAGTGGGAATTTGACAAGGATTACTATGAAGACCTGGGAATCGAGTTTGAAAATGGTCTGATGTCGGATTACCGTTCCTGTACGAATAAGTGTATCTTCTGCTTTATTGACCAGATGCCGCCGGGCATGCGGGAAACTCTGTACTTTAAGGATGATGATGCCAGACTGTCGTTTCTGCAGGGAAACTATGTTACGCTGACCAACATGAAGCAGAAGGATCTGGAGCGGATCATCAAGTACCGTCTGTCACCGATCAATGTATCTGTACAGACCACCAATCCGGAGCTTCGGGTGAAAATGCTGCATAACCGGTTTGCGGGACAGATTATGGATAAGCTTCATCTGCTGAAGGAAGGCGGCATTGAAATGAACGGACAGATTGTGCTGTGCCCGGATGTCAATGACAGAGAAGAGCTGAAGCGCAGTCTTGAGGATTTGTCCGGGCTGTATCCGCAGATGCAGAGTGTATCCGTGGTTCCGGTCGGCCTGAGCAAGTATCGGAAAGGATTGTATCCGCTTCGGGCAATGACAAAGGAAGATGCACAGGCAGCGCTTGATCTGATTGAGTCGGTGCAGAACCGCATGTTTGAGCAGTACGGAGTTCATTTTGTCCATGCAAGTGATGAGTTTTATCTGCTTGCAGAGCGTGATCTTCCGGAGGAAGGCCGGTACGACGGGTATATTCAGCTGGAAAATGGTGTCGGTATGCTGCGGCTGCTGCTTGAAGAGACCGCGTGGGCGCTTGATGAGCTTCCGGGGGACGACCGGATACGGTCTGTATCTTTGGCAACCGGAAAGCTGGCAGCGCCGTTCCTTAAGCAGATTGCAGCAAAGGTAGCAGAAAAGTATCCGGGTGTATCGGTCCAGGTATACGCAATCCGCAATGACTTTTTCGGTGAATCAATCACGGTTTCCGGACTGGTTACCGGGACAGACCTGAAGGCGCAGCTGATCGGAAAGCAGCTTGGAGAGGAGCTTCTGCTTCCGGTCAATATGTTTCGAAGCGGAGAAGAGGTATTTCTGGACGATATGACAAAGACTGATCTGGAAAATGCTTTACAAGTTCCTATTAATATTGTAAAATCAGACGGTCAGGATCTGATCCTGGCAATGATCGGAGAAGAGCGGGAATTGATCGGCAGCCAGCTGCATTCTCCGTATGAACTGGATGAAGAAATTGATGATGAAGAGCCGTAAAATCATGTAATCCAGGAATTCCGTTGTTTTGGTCCTGTCCCGTTGCAAGGGCAGTTGCATAAGAGATTCCGGAAGTACATGTACGGCAGTGGAGGAAAATATGAGCAAACCAATCGTAGCGATTGTCGGCAGACCGAACGTGGGAAAGTCCACGATGTTCAATGTGCTTGCCGGCGACACCATTTCAATTGTAAAAGATACGCCTGGTGTAACCAGAGACCGTATCTATGCGGACTGCAGCTGGCTGAACTACCAGTTTACGCTGATTGACACCGGCGGTATTGAGCCGGACAGCTCCGATATTATTTTATCTCAGATGCGGGAGCAGGCACAGATCGCGATTGATACCGCGGATGTTATTATTTTTATGACTGACGTAAAGCAGGGGCTGGTTGACGCGGACGGAAAGGTAGCGGATATGCTGCGCCGCAGCCATAAGCCAGTTGTTCTTTGCGTTAATAAGGTTGATTCCTTCCGTAAGCAGGAAGCGGATGTATATGAGTTCTACAACCTTGGTATCGGCGACCCGTACCCGGTATCGTCTGTCAACCGTCAGGGTATCGGCGATCTGTTAGAGGCTGTTGTCGCAAATTTTAAAGAGGGAGAAGGCACAGAGGAAGAGGATGACAGACCGCGTGTTGCGATTGTCGGCAAGCCGAATGTCGGTAAGTCGTCCATCGTCAACCGTCTGACTGGAGAAAACCGTGTGATTGTATCCGACATTGCCGGAACGACCAGAGACGCGGTTGATACGCCGTTAGTCCGCAATGGAAAAGAGTATATTCTGATTGATACAGCGGGCCTGCGCCGCAAAAGCAAGATTAAGGAAGATCTTGAACGGTTCAGCATCATCCGTACGGTTGCCGCGGTTGAGCGCGCCGATGTGGTTGTGATGGTCATTGATGCGGAAGAGGGCGTGACCGAGCAGGACGCCAAGATTGCAGGAATCGCTCATGAAAGAGGAAAGGGTGTCATCATTGCGGTCAACAAGTGGGACGCAATTACCAAGGATGACAAGACCATTTACCGTTTTACTGAAAAGGTAAAGCAGACGCTTTCCTACATGGACTACGCGGAAATCCTGTTTATCTCCGCAAAGACCGGCCAGCGTTTAGACCGCCTGTTTGATCTGATTGATATGGTCATTCAGAATCAGAATCAGCGTGTGGCAACTGGCGTGCTGAATGAGATCCTTTCCGAGGCAGTTACTATGCAGCAGCCGCCGTCCGATAAGGGCCGCCGTCTGAAGATCTTCTACATGACGCAGGTTGCGGTAAAACCGCCGACATTTGTTTTGTTTGTCAACGATAAAGAACTGATGCATTACTCTTATACCAGATATATTGAGAACCAGATTCGGAATGCGTTTGGGTTCCGGGGGACTTCATTAAAGTTTATTATCAGAGAACGAAAGGAAGACTAAGGTTATGATGCGGATACTACTGCTGGCAGTCGGATACTGCTTCGGCCTGATTCAGACCGGTTATCTGTACGGACGTGCGCATGGAATCGACATCCGCTCCCAAGGGAGCGGAAATTCCGGGGCAACCAATACGCTCCGTGTGTTGGGAAAGAAGGCGGGACTGATTGTATTTCTCGGCGACCTGCTCAAGGCGCTGATTCCATGTCTTGCTGTGCGTTTGTATTATGCTTCGGTACAGCCGGATCTTGCTCTGGTTTATATGATGTATATGGCGCTTGGCGTCATTCTCGGACATAACTATCCCTGCTATCTGGGATTCCGTGGAGGAAAAGGGATTTCAAGTACATCCGGCTTTATTCTGGCGTTTGACCTGCGGATTTCCGCAATCTGTCTCGCGTGCTTTGCGGCGGCGGTAGGAATTACACGCTATGTTTCTCTTGGTTCTCTGATTGTAACAACGCTGAACTTTATTTTTGGTGTGCTGTTCTATAAAATCGGCTGGATTCACGTCGGCCAGGGAGAGGGCACGGAGTATGTGATCCTTCTTGCTGTGATTACGGTGCTTTCGTATATTCGGCACAGAGCTAATATTGTCCGTCTGATGAATGGTACCGAAAATAAGATCGGAGCAAAAAAAGCATAAACGGAAAAGAAAACGCATGCAGACGCATGCGGATGGAGGTAATGTATGGCAGATGTCAGTATTATAGGAACCGGAACCTGGGGAATTGCACTTGGCATTGTACTGGCACAGAACGGGCACCAGGTAACGGCATGGTCCGCAATCCCGGCGGAAATTGAGCAGCTGAAGGAAACTTACACCTGCAAAAATCTTCCTGGTGTAGCGATCCCAAAGGAGATTGTATTTACTGCGGATCTGAAAGAGGCATGCACGGGAAAGAAGATGCTTGTCATGTCTGTGCCGTCTGTGTACACAAGACGTGTTGCCAGACAGATGAAGCCGTTCATTGCAGACGGCCAGCTGATTGTTGATGTGGCAAAGGGCGTGGAAGAGGGAACACTGATGACGCTTTCCCAGCAGATCGAACAGGAAATTCCGCAGGCAAATGTCGCAGTGCTGTCCGGACCGAGTCATGCGGAGGAGGTCAGCCGCGGGATTCCGACCAGCTGTGTGGCGGGAGCGCACGATAGGCAGACCGCGCAGGAGGTTCAGAACCTGTTTATGTCTCCGGTATTCCGTATTTATACCAGTCCGGATATGATAGGAATTGAACTTGGCGGCGCGCTGAAAAATGTCATTGCGCTTGCGGCGGGAATTTCTGACGGGCTTGGCTGCGGAGACAATACTAAGGCAGCGTTAATGACAAGAGGAATTGCTGAAATTACGAGACTGGGCATGAAGATGGGCGGACATGCCCAGACGTTTGCCGGTCTTTCTGGAATCGGTGACCTGATTGTAACCTGTACCAGTATGCACAGCCGCAACCGCCGCGCAGGAATCCTGATCGGCCAGGGGAAGTCCATGAAGGAAGCAATGGACGAGGTACAGATGGTTGTTGAGGGCGTATATTCCGCAAAAGCGGCACTTGAGCTTGGAAAGAAGTACGGAGTATCCATGCCGATTGTAGAGCAGGTAAATGAGATTCTGTTTGACGGAAAATCACCGGAAACGGCACTGATGGAGCTGATGTGCAGAGATAAAACAGCGGAGGCAGATTATTCCTCTGTATCTTGGTAGGTATGTGCTCACAAAATCAGGCACAGCGAGATTCCGGGAGCATATGGCAAAAAAATAAAAGCGGGTGTCCGAAGACAAAGAAGTTTTGTCTCGGGCGCCCGTTTTTTCTGCCTGGAAATTGCCTGTGAATGAATGAGTCGGGAATTGGCAGAAAGTACCGGTTCGTTGGCGGAATCTTTGGAATAAACCGGATGGCCTCTGCATATACATGGAGCAGTAAGCGGAATCAGGCGGCCGGGTTC
>CAJMMH010000004.1 GCA_905214365.1 uncultured bacterium | reverse complement strand
GCTACCTTAACCCACCGTCTAAAGCCAGTGGGATTGCGGTAGCCCTATTTCAAACATGCTCTGGCTGTTCCCGATATGACCGGCAGCATGCAACAAACCGCGAGGCAAACTGTGGATTGGAGCAGTAAGAAAGATGTGCAAATCCCCACCAATAGGCCGGACCGGCATGTACGCATTCCCAGCTCCGCTTTCCTGTCGGCTTTTCGGCCAGAGCCGCATTTCCATTATCGGTACTATCATAGTAGTGAAACTCATGGCCGCGGATGGTTTCGCCTGGCAGAAGAAAGCTGTCTGTCTTTGAGGTCAGTGTCAGGTATCCAAAGCGTACCAGCTTCTCCTGACGGCTGCACGCCGCATGAATGACTCCCGCCATGGGATACCAGTTTCCTTCCTGATCCTGAATCTCATCGTGAAGATACATAAAGCCCCCGCATTCCGCTAATGACGGCATTCCGGCCTGCAATGCGTCACAGATGGAGCTTCTCATGCTTTTATTATCCGCAAGCTCCTTCAGATGCAGCTCCGGATACCCTCCTCCGAGCAAAATTCCATCTAATCCGTCGGGAAGCTTATGATCGTGAATTGGAGAAAAAAACTCCAGTCTCGCTCCCGCCTCCTCCAACAGCCTCAGATTCTCTTTGTAATAAAAGCAAAACGCTTCGTCCTGCGCAACTCCGACACGTACCGGCGGTTTATTTTCCTGCTGCTGTCCGGAAATCTGCGCTGTCTCCTCTTTGAAAATCTGCCCCTCCTCCTGCGCCTGAATCCGTACTGTCCCCGGATCGGTAATTTGCACGCTCTCCGGCTTGGAAACCTGCATGGTTTCCGGTTCGAAAATTACTTTTGCGGTTTCCGCAATGTTCAGAATTGCGTCCAGATCCGCATGCTCTGCCAAAAGTTCCGCGGCCTTTTCTATCTTCTGCCGCAAGTCCTTCTGCTCCTCCGGCAATACCAGTCCCAGATGACGACTTTCCAGCTTCAGCTCGCTGCAGACCGGAAAAGAAGCGACGATCGGAATGCCGAAGGCCGCTTCGATTTCCCTGCCAAGAACCGCTGCAAACGAAGCAGATGTCTGGTTCAGGATCACGCCACGGATCAGATGCGCGGTATCATATTGCAGAAAACCGGCAAGAAGCGCCAGCAGAGAACGTCCCATCCCTCTTGCATTGACCGTGAGAAGCACCGGCGTGCCGGTCGCCTTTGCCAACGCGTAGGAAGATGCCTCTTCCCGGATTCCGCCCAATCCATCATACAGTCCCATAACGCCTTCGATCACTGCAAGATCCCGTTCCTCTTCCCCTCGCCCCAGCAGCTGACGCGCCATCGCATCCTCCATAAAAAACGGATCCAGGTTTCCGGATTCGATTCCAAGAACCGTTTTATGAAACATCGGGTCAATATAATCCGGCCCGCACTTAAAGGATTCCAGCTTCAGTCCCCGTGCCTTTAACGCACAGAGAAGCGCGCAGGTAATCGTCGTTTTGCCGCTTCCGCTCTGCGGCGCGGCAATCATCACTCTGGCTCCCCGTTTTTCTGTTTTCATTCCTGTCTCTCACTTTCCTTCCATTCCGCTTTACCCGCTCACGGCTCCTGCAATGACAGCAGGTCAAATGACGCAATCAAGACCGGATTTTCCGCCTGCATCAGGTGATAGCGGCCAAGCTCCTTTGCGCGGCTTGCCTGCACCTGAACCAATTGTACCTGCTCTGTCGGATACTCCTTTACCGCTTTTGTTACTTCCGCAATGGTTTCCAGTGAAACGGCGTTGACAACCACGCGGACTTTCTCATACTTCCCGGCAATTTTCTTTTGAAGCGCGGATAAAATATCGCAGAGCAGACCGCTGCTTCCTCCGATAAACACATGGGTCGGCGCTTCCAGACCGTCAAATGCCTCCGGTGCTTTTCCATGAATCACCGTGACATTTTCCAGCCCCAGTCTGCCGACATTTTCCTGCGTCAGCTCTGCCGCTTCCTCCTTCTGCTCCAGCGCAAATACACGGATATCCGGTGAAAGACGCGCACACTCCGCGGTCACCGATCCCGTTCCGCTTCCAACGTCATATACAACCGCGTTTTTCGTCAGCTGCAGCTGACTGACAGAAAGCACCCGAACCTCCTTTTTTGTCATCGGAACTTTGGTTCGCGCAAAGCTTTCATCCTCCAGACCGGGAGTCAGAACCGGCGCTTTTGCGTCCGGATTCACAATCAGGCAGGTATACAGCCCCTGCGGACAGTCCTCCAGAGGCTCTCCAGGCGTGAAACGAACAACCCGCTCCTCCGGATATGAAAGCCGGTATCCCGCATAAATAATTGCGCTACTGCAGCCTGCCTGACACAGCTTTTCGCTCAGCAGCTCCAGATCTTCCTTTCCGGATGTAAGCAGAAATACCTTGCTATGTTCTCTCACCAGGCGCAGAATGTCCTTTTTTCTTCCATGGATGCTTTCTAATACCGCATCCTCCCAGCTGACGCTAAGCCGTGCCGCCAGCGCGCTGACCGATGAGATTCCCGGAAGGATCATGGTATCTGCCTTCAGCGCGCCGCTCTGCTCTGCCAAATCAAGTGCCTGCTTCATCGCCTGCGCGCCGCTGTAATAGCCGCTGTCGCCGGAAAACGCAACCGCCGCGTCCGTATATTCCGGATGTGCCTGCAAATACGGAATGATATCCGCGGCGCGGTAATACGGAACCTTTTCGGCGCGTCCCGGCAGTCCCTCCAGCATCCTTGCCGCCCCGAATATTACCTGCGCTTCCTCAAACGTGCGATAGCTCTCTCTTGTCATGGAATCCGGATTTCCCATCCCGATTCCGGCAAGCACAATGTGTCTTCTGCGTGCTAAGCGGATTTCCCTTCCCAGCATTTTTTCCAGCTTTTCTGCGGTATCGCAGACACTTTCACAGACACAGACCGCAGTTTCCGTTTCCTGCTGTTTTTCCTCATTCTGCCGCGCGGCTTCTTCCGACGGCGGCAGAATGACGCAGATCCCGACCTGGCAATGCTTTGCCGCCTCTATTTTTTCTTCAAAACCGCCCGCGCGGCCGCTCTGCTTGGTCACCATCCAGTCAATCGCGTATTCCTCTAACATCCGCTCATTCATCTGCCTGGAAAACGGCCCCTGCATGGCAATGATCTGTCTTCCGGTCAGGCCCTGCTCTCTGCACAGACGGATGCTTTCCTCGCTTGGAAGTACGCGGACGTACAGCCGGCTTCGCAGCAATTCCTTTCCGGCATAGGTACCAAGATCCTTGCTTCCTGTCGTCAGCAGAATATTTCCCTCCTGCTGCTCCAGCCAGCGGCTGCAGCTCTCGTGCGTCGGAAACGTCCGGATGCCCTGTTCGCCGCTGTCTGTATTCCTTCTGAGACGAATCAGCACTGTCTGCGCCTCCCAGGCCGCTTTTTTTATATTCTCCGAAACAATCGCCGCGTACGGATGCGTTGCGTCTACCACAACCCTGGGCTGTTCCGTCCGGATCAGCGTCCGCATCTCCTCCTCGGTCAGTCGGCCGCAGTGAACCGTCAGTCCGTCCGTATTCATCAGCTCCTGCGCATACTCAGTCGCCACGCACACGCTGCAGCCGATTCCCGCGTCTGCCAGCAGCTCCGCTAGCTGCCGTCCCTCCGTTGTCCCGGCAAATATCAGCACTTGTATCGTTTCCATCATCAGCCTTCCCTGCCTATCCGGTAACCGCGTCCTGTCACCAGTTTTCCGTCTATCACTTTGCTCTGTGAGTTTCCGATAAACACCGTTGTAAACATATCGACCTGCTCTTCTTTCAGTTCCTCCAGCGTACAGATTTTCGTCTGTGTTCCTTCTCTGGCGATATTCCGTGCCCAACCGCAGGGCTGATCCGGCTTTAATGTGCGCAGCAGAATTTCACACGCGCGCTTCAGATAATCCGGGCGGCCCTTGCTCGATGGATTGTAAATCGCCATGCAGAAATCCCCCTGTGCCGCAGCCGTCAGACGTTTTTCAATCACTTCCCACGGTGTCAGCCGGTCGCTCAGACTAATCACACAGAAGTCATGACCGATCGGCGCGCCTAAAAGCGCCGCTCCTCCAAGCGCCGCCGTGATTCCCGGAATGATTTCCAGCTCACAATCAGGATATTCCGGCAGCAGCTCATACATCAGGGACGCCATTCCATATACGCCAGCGTCTCCGCTGCATACAATCGCCGCTGTACACCCCTTCTGCGCTTCCTCAAAGCAGCGGCGGCAGCGCTCCTCCTCCTTTGTCATCGGCGTCACGATGGTCCGCTTGCCGTCAAGCGCGCCGCCAAGCAGCTTCAAATAGACCGGATACCCGGCAATTACATCGCTTTCCTTCAGCGCGTCCGCTGCCTGCGGCGTCATCATTTCCGGCGCGCCCGGCCCGATTCCCACAACATAAACCTTATTTTTCAAATGAAATCCCCCACTTTCTCTGCGCAATTGCCGCAGTTACACCGTTTTTCGCGTACTTATCCGCAACTAGCGTCCCCTGGGAAGCAGCCACCGCCGCTCTGGCACATACATTATCAATTCCAACTGTCTGCCTTACAAAATCCGAACCCTGAAACGTCCCCGGAACCTGCCGCAGTTCTTCTTCCGAAAAAGTAATCAGCTCCGTGCCAAACGCCCTTGCCGCCTGAATCAATCCTTCCTCGTCCTTTTTCCGGTCAATCGACGCCAGCGCGCAGACTGCCTGCGGCGCTGTCTGATGCTCCTTCAGGCACTCCCGGATTACCGCCAGAATTTCATCCGCCGTCTTTCCTCTCCGGCAGCCGGAGCCAACACAGATGCAGCGCGGAATCAGCCACAGCGTTCCCTTCCCGCGGTCTGACTCAAACGGCGAAATAATAATATCCGCCAGACTGCAGTCCGCCTGTCCTTCCTGACGTTTCTCCATATCGCATCCATCTTCCGCAAAGCGCCCCGTCCGCAGCACATTTCCTTCCGGAGAAAGAACCGCGTACCTGTCCTGCCAGCGCACCGTAATCTGCTTCTTTTCCAGCACAGCAGACGATACCTGCACAATCCCCTCGCGGCTGCCAATTGCACAGTTATTTTTCTGTGCAAACAGATCGGCGGCAAAGCATCCGTTCACATCGGTTGCGGTTGTAATCACAGCCTGCGCCTCGCAGAATGCGGCCAACCGCCGCGCGTATTCGTTGGCACGCCCGATATGGCCGGAAAGAATCGGAATGACATACTGCCCGGCCTCATCCATGACAATGACAAACGGATCGCGCAGTTTGTCCTTTACATACGGCGCAATACTCCGAACCGCAATTCCCGCCGCTCCGACAAAAATCATCCCCTGCTGTTTCTCAAAGCACGCGCCGGTGAACTCTGCCAGCGGAACCGGCGTATAAGATTCCGCGTGCCTGCATTTGCTGACACAAACCGCGTCCTCTCCGTCCTGCTTCAGCATTTCCGCAAGCCTGTGCGCAAGCGCGTCCCCTCTTCGTGTAAAACTGATAATCGCAACCGGTTCCATCCAATTCCTCCTTCTGCCCCAACTTTCTTTCCAATGTTCTGCTTTCCCGCATCGTTTTCCCGTCCGGCATCACTCTACTTTCGTTTTTTATTCCTTCTTTTTCCGGTATTCGGTTTCAAAATCGGGGGCATACAGCCTGGAAAGCGCGTATGCGGACGGGGAAATCGCGTCTCCGACCAGGACTACCGCAGTTTTCCGGATCCCGTATTTCTTTCCGGTTTCTCCAAGCGTTGCAGCGGTACACTGACAGCAAAGCTCCTCCGGCCATGTCGCCTTGTATACGATTGCCGCAGGCGTATCCGGTTCATATCCGCCCGCAATCAGCCGCTCGGACAGCTCTTCTAAATGCCCTGCGCTCAGGTACACTGCCATGGTCGCATGATGCGCGGCAAAGCTTTCGATGCTTTCCTTCGGCGGCACGGATGTCCTTCCCGCCATCCGCGTAATGATCAGACTCTGTGATACCTCCGGAAGCGTCAGCTCCAGGTTCATCGATGCCGCCGCGCCAAAGCATGCCGTCACTCCCGGACATGTTTCATATGGGATTCCAAGTGCTTCCAGCCGGTCCATCTGCTCACGGATCGCCCCATAAATACTCGGATCGCCGGTATGCAGACGCACCATGCGCTTTTCTTCCTGCTCTCCCTGACGTAATGCGTCGATCACCTCATCCAGCGTCATATGCGCGCTGTTTCTGCACTCGCAGCCTTCCTTTGTGTAAGAGAGCAGCTTCGGATTTACCAGAGATCCGGCATAAATAACCAGATCCGCATTCTGCAGCAGGCGCATTCCGCGTACTGTAATCAGATCCTCCGCGCCGCACCCGGCCCCTACAAATGATACCATAGTTTTCCTCTCAATCCGCAGCATTCTTTTTTGCCGCTGTCTGTTTCAGTTCCTCCAGGAACTCCTCCGCGTGTTCACTTTTTGCCAGTTCTCCGTACTGATTATCGTACATAATGCACGCAACCTGCATCGAATCTGCCGCACGCCGGTTCAGATAATACTGAATCCGCTCCATCAGCAGCTCCATAACCGGTCCGGTCATGTTCTCCTGCTCCAGAAAACCAATTGCCTCCGTTGTCGTTGCGCAGTCCAGTATTTTTTTCAGAATCTCCGGCTTTACGCCTGCCCGAAGGCCTGCTGCCGCCATCAGCTCCATCCTGCAGTCGCCCTCATGGGAGTGCGTATTCATAATTCCGCCTGCGACCTTGACGAGTTTTCCGATATGCCCGGTCAGCAGCAGCCTCTGGAACCCAAGCTCTCCTGCCATATCCAGCGACGCGCCGATAAAATTGCTGCACTTGATGCTGGCATCAAGATCATAGCCGTACGCCGTTTTCATAAAGTCCAGGCCATAATTTCCAGGCGATACCGCCGCGATCTCCCAGCCGTCTGCCCGCTTCATTTTCAGCTCCAGACGGATCGTATCCAGAAGTGCCTGACTGCTCATTGGCTCGACAACACCGCTGGTTCCAAGAACAGAAATCCCGCCGACAATGCCAAGTCTCGGATTGAACGTTTTTTCCGCCAGCTTCACGCCGTCCGGGATCGAAATCATTACCTTCAGTCCGCCCTTATAATCGGCTGCGGCACAGACCTCCAGCACTTCCCTCTCAATCATTTCCCGCGGCACATGATTGATCGCCGCATTTCCGACCGGCTGATCCATCCCCGGTCTTGTTACTCTGCCGACGCCAAGGCCGCCGTCGATTTCAATTCGCTTTTCTCCGGATATCTGCTGAAAGGAAACGCTTGCGTACACTAACGCGCCCGTCGTAATATCCGGATCATCGCCCCCGTCCTTTTCCACCGCGCAGCTGACCTGCTTCTCTTCCCGAACGATATCCTGCAGCTTTGCGTCAAACGCGATTCCCTTCGGCGTCATAATGCGGATCGTTTCCCTGCGCCTTCCGGTCAGAAGCATGTACGCCGCCGCCTTTGCCGCTGCCGCCGCGCAGCTTCCCGTTGTAAACCCATACCTCATACGCACTTCCTGCCGGACATTTCATACAAAACCGCATTGCAGATTGCAGCCGCGACATTGCTTCCGCCCTTTCTTCCACGATTAATGATAAACGGGATATCTGTCCCCAGAATCTCTTCCTTTGCCTCAACGACATTGACAAAGCCGACCGGCACACCGATGATAAACGCCGGACGGTAACTGCCCGCAGCATACATTTCATACAGCTTCATCAGCGCGGTCGGCGCATTCCCAACGACAAAAATCGTCGGCTTTTTCCATGACGCCGCTACCTCCATGCTGACTGCCGCGCGTGTCGTTCCCTGCTCTTTTGCCATCCTTGCCACGGTCTCATCCGCCATCAGGCATTTTGCCTCTCCACCGAATGCCGCCAGCGTCTTCTTGCTGATTCCTGCTAACGCCATGTTTGTATCTGTTACAAAATCCGCGCCATTCCGGATCAGATTCTCAAGCACATCCAGCGCGCCGTCCGAAAAAACAAGCGTATGCGCGTAATCAAAGTCGGCAGTCGTATGAATCGCCCGGCAGATAACCGGCGCTTCCCGCTCCGGAAGCGTAATATTCCGCTCCTTCAGCTCTCCCGCGATGATTTCAAAACTTCTCTTTTCAATTTCTCCAGGAAGTACATACTCTGTTTTCACGGCAATCCCCCTCTTTCTTTGCTGCTTTCCATTTCATCCCGCTGCATGGCGCTCCTGCTCCTGCGTGCGGATTTGCTGCCCTCACAAAATCAGACCTCATATATAATCTCTTTTCCGTGCTCCTTTGCGTAAGCAAGCAGTTCCTGATTGGCCTGCTCAAAGGTTCCAAACTGTTCCCGGCAGCAGATTATGGCCCGGCAGACATCGATCTGTTTTTTTGCTTCCTCCACCAGCTCCGCTGTGATCGGTTCAAAGCTTTCCGCTGCTGCCACCTGCACCGCAAGCGCCT
The DNA here is from genome assembly GCA_905214365.1 of uncultured bacterium. GTDB lineage: Bacteria > Bacillota > Clostridia > Lachnospirales > Lachnospiraceae > Anthropogastromicrobium. The sequence continues at coordinate 14,670 of CAJMMH010000004.1, read as the reverse complement.
TTGCCGTTGGATAATCCAGGTCATTCCGGAACAAAATCCCGGCGGCAAACGGGATTCCCCGGCGCTGCAGCCTGCGGTACACAGCCCTGCCGCTTCCGCCTCCCGCAATCACAAAAACCTGCGGAGTTCCCTCAGCTTTCGGCAGCTCCGGATCTCCGTTGGCCTCATCGTAGCTTCCGGCTGAAACCGAGAACAGCCGGGAAAGATATCCCGGCGTAAAGATCTCCTCCGGCCTGCCGAAACGCTCCGCTGCCATTCCGTTGATGCAGAGCACCTTATCCGAAATCCGCTCCGCCAGATCCAGCTCATGCAGCGACATAATCACCGTCAGCTTCTTTTTCCGCTTCATTTCCTGCAGGATTGACAAAAATTCCAGCTTGTACCGGATATCCAGATAGGAGGTCGGCTCATCCAGAAGGATGATTTCCGGCTCCTGACAGATCGCGCGCGCAAGCATCACCCGCTGTCGTTGTCCGTCGCTGATTCTGGTAAAGTCCATGTCCTTTAATTCCGTCACATGAACCAGCTCCATCGCTTCGCGCACCGCCCCTTTATCCGTCCCGGAAAGAATACCGAACCGCCCGGTGTACGGATACCGCCCGGTTGCTGCGACATCCTCACAGGTCATCCGCTCTGTGCGCAGCCGCTGCGTCAGCAGCACCGCCATTGTCTGGGAACGTTCTGCTCCGGACATGCGGTTTATATCCCTTCCGTCCAGATAAACAGTCCCGCCAAGTGTTTCCAGCTGCCCCGCAATACTCTTCAGAACAGTTGACTTTCCTGCGCCATTCGGCCCGATCAGAGTCAGAATCTCTCCCTTTTCCAGCGCAATGTCCAGCTTTTCCGCAACCGGACGCTTCTGATAGCCAACGCTTAGTTTCTCTGTCTGAAAATAATAGGTCATTCTGCCGCCCTTTCCCTGCTTCTCTTTATCATTACCCACAGTACAACCGGCGCTCCGAAAATTGCCGTAACCGTGCTGATGCTCAGCTCTGTCGGCGAAAACATCATGCGCGCCTGCAGATCACAAAGCAGGCAGAAACCGCTCCCGGCGAGAAACGAAGCCGGAATCATCAGAATCGGTTTTGTGCTTCCAAGCAGCTGCTTTGCCAGATGCGGCACCGCAATTCCGACAAAGGATACCGGCCCGGCAAACGCGACAATGCATGCCGACAGAATGCTTGACAGCAGCACCAATGCCGCGCGGAGCAGACGGATATTGACGCCGAGATTCTGCGCGTACGCGTCTCCGAGCTGATACGCGCTCAACGGCTTTGCCAGCAGAAACACCGCAAGAAACGCCGCCGCGCAGACCACTGCCATCACAGCGACATTGTCCCACATCGTCCCGGAAAAGCTTCCCCGGGACCAGTTGTGAAGATTTACGATCTGAGAATCATCTGCAAAAGTAATAACTAACTCCGTAATCGCCGAACAGATATACCCGATCATAACACCTGCCACAATCAGCATCGACATGCTGTCTACCCGGCGCGATACCAGCAGCACAAACCCCATTGACAGCATTGCTCCCGCAAACGCCGCCGCAATCAACGCCGCAGAACTCACGGTAACCGCATACTTCAGAAAGCCTACCATCACCAGCGCCACCGTCATCTTCGCGCCGGAGGAAATTCCAAGCACAAACGGTCCGGCAATCGGATTGCGGAAAAAGGTCTGCAGCAGATACCCGGCAAGTCCGAGCGCGCCGCCCAGAATCAGCGCGGCAAGCATCCGCGGCATCCGGATATCCCACAGAATTCTGGCATTTTCAATCTCTTTTCCCTGCACAGACGCCAGAATATCCGCCAGAGAAATCCTGACACTTCCGATACAGATATTGATCACTGCCAAAACCACAATACAGCATCCAAGAAAAAGAAATGCCGCAAAATAACGCCTGCCTCTGCTTTGATTCATCCGATCCTCCTTACTTCAGCTGATACAGATACCGCATTGTCTCATCGCTGTCCCCACGAAACATATGGGACATATCTTCAATCATATAGCCGATCGACATTGACTGCTGATACATATCGTTGGTTGTACACCAGACGTTTCCTTCTTTTACCGCTTTGAAATTGGAAAGAACCGGACACTTTTCGAGCAGCTCCTGAACGGATTTCAGTTCTCCGTCAATGGTACTGTTATAAATCAGAAAATCCGCATCCTTCGCTCCGCTGTAAAATTCTTCTACCTGCATGCTGATGCTGGAGCGTTTGGAATCCGGATCACCCAGGTTGTCAAAAATGTAGCGTCCGCCCGCAAGCTCAATCATTTTGGGAATATAATCCGAGCTCTGCCGCACCTGGATCAGCCCATTGGATGTCACGTAAAAGAACGCTGCCGTCTTATCGGTTTTTCCCTTTGCTGTCACCTGATTCAAAATTTCCGTCTGCTTCTGAAACGCCTGCTCTGCTTCCTCTTCCCGGTCTGTCAGCGCGCCGAAATATTTGATCCACTCCACCCGTCCGAGCGGATGAGACTCGTAGCTTGAATATTCGATCATAACCGGGATTCCGAAATTCTCCAGCATCTCCTTTACCTCCGGGCAGTGCAGAATCATGCTGTTTTCAATGGCCAGCGAACACTTTCCGGAAACGATCTGCTCATAATCCGGGCTGCTGTACTTTCCCGCATATACAATGTCGCCTCTTTCCATGGCCTCGCGCGCTTCCGGCACATACCAGTTTTCCTCCTTCTGCGCCGAAAAGCGGATCGTATCCAGCGCTCCCAGCTCCCGGAACGTGTCCATCACAGAAGAAGAAACCAGATAAATGTTGTCTACCGGCTGCGTTAAAACAATCACATCCTCCGGCAGGCCGTCCGGCTCCTCTTCCCCTTCCGGCACCGTCAGAATCCTTGTACCATCCATCGTAGAAAGCAGCTTATATCCGCCGTCATAATAATCCACAGAAAAATTCTCCGCATATTCGGTTTCCATATGACCGGACGGATGATCCAGATCAATCGCTGCCTGCCCGGTTTCTTCTCCATTCCGGGTGCTTTCAGCCTCTGACGGCTGACTGGCTCCGGTTTCCGCCGCTGTTCCAGACGCGGAATCTGAAGCGGGACCGCCGCAGCTGCACAGCCAAAGCAGTCCCGTAATCAGCAGGCAGCCCATGATTTCTGTCTGTTTCCTTCGTATCATTTTCTGTCCTCTTATTTAATCGTTGACGAATCAAACGTAAGCATATATTCGATCTCATGCGGCTTGCTCATTGCCGTTGTATCAGCGATTACCTCAATCTTCTGATCGAAGCCGGAAACCAGAATTTCAAACACGGAATTGCCCTCCGTATTAACCGGAAGATACTTCTCCCCGTCTACGATCATGTAATCATAGTTCGGACTGCTCCACTGAATCGAAGCCGTTACAGCTCCGTCCTTCACAGTAATCTGAGCCGGAGACTCAATGGATGCTCTTCCGCTTCCGCCCTCCAGGGTAACTTCCGCCGTGTAGGTTCCATCTTCAAGCGCGGCCTGCGTTCCTTCCTGTCCGTTATTTTCTCCGGTCTCTTCCACCGGCCGCGGATTAGAAACACTTACCTTATGGTCATACCACTTCTTCTTGGTTCCGATCAGCGCAACATCAAATTCCTCATCCAGCGCCGGAACCGGAACGTCAAAGCCATAAACCTCCTCGCTCATTCCATCGCTGTATGTAACCGTATCGACGGTCGGCTGCAGAAGCTCTGCACCGTCCTTTGCCGCGTCTGCCGCCAGTCCGTAATACAGGTTTACAATTTTCTTGGAACCAAGCGAAATATGAATGGTCATCTTTCCGTCGGCTACCGTCAGCGTACCCTTCCCGTCGTATGCCTCACTGACATGAAACATACTGCTGTCCGTATGGAACTCCGCGGTATAAACGCCGTCCGGCAGTTCGGCATCCGCCTTTGTGCCGGCCGTCTCCGTTTCCTCAGCTTCTGTCTCTGTTGTCTCTTCTGCTGTTTCAAAAACAGGAGCCTCCGTTTTTACCTGAGACTCCTGCTTTTTATCCCCGCTCTGGCATCCAGAGGATGCCAGGAAGGACAACAGCAGCATACCGACAATCGCAATCTGTCTTTTTCTCATAATCGTTATGCCCTCTGCTTATTATTACTGCTCCATTACGTCTGCAGTATGGTCAACGTAAAGCTTCTGGATTCCCTCGATCTCACCCAGACCATAAATCTGCGTATCAACGCTGTCAAACTTTCCGGACGCTTCAAACTGGCTCAGCCAGGAATCCTCGTCATCGCCTGCCATATCGTTATTTGCGTGATCACCGGCAACAACCATCAGCGGGCGCAGAACAATCTTTGTATATCCTGCCTCTGCCGCAGCCTCGATGACTGCCTCGCAGGCGGTCTCTTCCGGCTCACCCTCTACTGTCCCGATAAATACGTTGTCATAGCCAAGGTCATCCATCTGAGCCTGCATCTGCGTATAAGAGAGCTTTGCGGTATGGGAGGTTCCGTGTCCCATAAATACAAATGCGGTACCGTCTTCCTTTGCCTCGTCAAGGGTCTTGTATCCGGCCTTCTCAACTGCCTCCGCAGTCAGAATCTCCGCAACTGCCTTCTTATCGTCGTTTACTTCCGTTGCGTCAGCTCCAACCTCGCCTAAAAGCGGCTCAGCAACCTTAACGGAATCAAACTGATCCTTATACTCTTCAACAGCCTCCATCAGCTCGTCATACTCTGCGCCATGCATCAAGTGGGTCGGCTGAACAACCAGGTTCTTTACCTTATTCGCAACTGCACGGTCAAGTGCCTGCTCTACATTATCAATGTATTCGCCGTCACGCGCCTCTACGTGGTTAATGATGATCTGCGCGGTAAATGCTCTTCTTACAGACCAGTCCGGATATGCTTCCTGCAGCGCATCCTCAATTCCCTTGATATCTGCAACGCGGCTGTCATTGAAAGAGGTTCCGAAGCTTACTACCAGGATCTCATTCTCACCGATCTCATCCTGATTGCGGGGATCATCCTTAGAGGCATCGCCGGTATCTCTTCCGAAATAATCCGGATCTGCGTTCTCACCCTCTACCAGTTCCTTCTGCTCATCAGTCAGCGCGTCCCATGCAGCCTTTGCCTCTTCGCACTGCTTGTCGGTATCTTCGTTTCTTTCCTGCACATAAATGGCATCAATCAGATCTGCTACCTGATCTGCAGCCTTCTGATCCTCAGACTCTTCCGTTTCCACTTCGCTGCTGACCTCCTCGGTTGTCTTTTCCTCTGCATTTACTGCATAACCGGATACAGCCATCGTACCCAGCATGGATAAAGATACCAGTACTGCTAATCTGTTTCTTCTCATTGCTCTCCTCTTTTCTGCAGTTTGTCTGCTGTTTTGGCAGTTTACCTGCTGTTTCGGCAGCCTGGCTGCGCGCATCCCTTTTTGATGCACCGCTCCTGATCTGCTTTCCTTCAGTCAAGCGGATATTCGCAATCCGCTTCGCTACTTGCTCATAACCAAATAGCTGCTTCGCAGTTTATCAGGATGAGCTTACGCTCCTCCTGATACAAGCAAGTCCCCACCCACTGCTTATTGCTTTTCGCAATCGAAGCAGGGGACTTACTTGATTTTGTTAAATATGTAATATCTGTTTTCAGAAGCAGACTGCCTGCCGGGGAGACCATGCGTAAACACCGTGCCGTTATTTTGAGCGTACAAAAAGAAAACTCTTTCCCATATCCTAATGACAGGCAAAGAGTCGTACCAAAACAGACCTGCCGGGTTTCCCCTGCAAATCCAAACGTACAACCTTTTTACTCGTGGTCTGAAACAATCGTTTCTGTACAGTACTCAGGCAGGTCTCCCGGCTTAAAGATCATCGCATCGGCCATCTTCCCAGTTTCCCAGTGATATATCGGCTCCTGCTCCCTGATTACGGTGACGAGTTCGTACAGGATTTGCACCTGTTTCCCTTTTCACCGAAGCCAGCTGCATAAACTGCGGCTGCTTCGACACCTGACTACTACATATTTAATTCGCACTCACTATAGCATACTTTACCAGAAAGTTCAACCATATCCGCTGGTTTTCGCTCTGTTTTGCACTATAGAATTTTTCTATTATCTATCTGTATTTTAACAAATCAAGGAAGTCCCCTGCTTCAATTGCGAATATCCACTTGACTAACTTCTGCCGTAGAATGTCCGCTTTACATGGAGGAATGCTTATTTATCCGTAAAAAAAGAACTGCCGCTTACGCGACAGCTCTTTAAGGGAATAAAAAGGGGAGGGATACCGGTTTCATCACCGGTAATGAAAAAGATGTATGATTTTCAGTTAAGTTATTCTTCTTTTCTCAACTGCAAGTACAGCATATCAGGAAATTATGTCCAATGTTTGTCCTGTTCCTGACAAAATGCTGAAGATTTCTTAAGATCTGTTAAGAAAGTATACCTTTTCTGTAGGATTTCAGTTTGTTTTTCCAAACCTTCTTTCCTGACTGCCTGTCTGCCCCTGAATCCCGCTGTGTCTGCATTTGCAGGACATATCAGACCTTGACGTAGTCACCATATACCCGGCTCATCATATGCCACGGCTCCCAGACCGATGCCTGCTTCAGAAACTCCCGCGCCTTTTCCCGGTTTCCAAGTCCCAGATTGCCGAGCGCCATCAGGTAACAGCAGTGCGCGCGGTTTTTCCGGTTCATATCGTCCTCAAAGATCAGGAAATCCGGAAGCGAGACTGCAAAATACTCAATCCTCACATCATCCTCCAGGTGCTGTTCTCCGTAGTCGATCAGCCGGTAAAACCTTGACTTGGCTTTTGCGCTTTCTTTCAGCTTCTGCCATGCAAGTCCCTGATACAGAATCATATCCGCAGGCTGGTCATTGTAATACATTGCCCCTGCCGGTTCGTCCGTTCCGATCGTTGCCATCCGGTACATTTCCATTGCTTCCTGCTCCCGTCCCTGCGCTTCAAGCGCCAGGCCGAGATGATAGTAAATGTGATTATCCTTCGTGCCTTCCAGCTTGCCTTCTCCAAGATTTTCCGGATAAACAAGTGCCTGCCGCAGCAGCTCTTCTGCCTTTTTGAAGTCCTTGGCCGCCATTGCGTTTCTGGCAAGTCCAAGCAGAGACAGTGTATACTGCGCGGTGATCTTGCCTTCTCCGCCCTCCCACGGATGGAATCGGTGGCCCATGATACAATCATACGCCTTCTGATAGCCACCGCACAGGTTGACAAGGGTAATGTACTCAATATAAAGGTCGTCCCGCTTCTCCACCAGATCCCGTTTTGCCTCGCAGCGTGCCAGCCGCTCTTCAAAGCTCATGCCAAGCTTCTTGTACAGCTGATCCAGCTCCAGGAACAGACGGACATTCTGCGGCTCCAGCTCTGCCGCCTTTTCCAGCTCCGCTCTCGCCTGCTCCTTCTCTCCCCTGCGGTTGTACAGAAGTAGCGCGCGGTTTCTGCGCACTGGAGCAAAGTCCGGATCTGCCTGCTCACACAGACTCCAGAGACGATCCGCCTCTTCCCACTGCTGACGATCATAATACAGGTTTCCGAGATAATACGACGCGCGTGCCGTGCATCCATGCTCCACAGCAAAGGAAAGCACCGCGATATCCTCCGACTTATTCGGGAAGCAGTAATCGTACGGATAAGATTCTGCCAGGCGCAGAGATTCGGAAACCACAGCTGATACTGCTGCTTCTGCCGTGTTTTCCGTAATGGTTCCTGTTTTTCCGTCAGAACAGTTCCTGTTTTCCGCCTTTTGCGCTTCGTAATACGCCTGATAATAAGCCAGCAGCGGATACTCCTCTTTGCTCTGGCGAAGCACTGCCAGCGCCTCATCATACGCGCCGAACTCCGCGTAATCCCGTGCCGTCATCAGGTAGTTTTCACGAAAGCCGCGGAGACGGTGATTCCACTCGTTCAGGCGCTGGCTGACAGCCTCATCCTCTGCAGATTTTGTCCCGCAGTCCGCAATTGCATGGCCGTCTGAAATTGCCTGTACATTTGCCTTCTGCGCATTTGCAGCTTGTGCGTTTGCCGCGCGCACCTGCTCAAATCCGGATACGAAATCAAACGGATCCAGCGCCAGATTTGCTTCGATCCATGCTGCTGCCGCTTTCGTTCTTCCCAGCTTTCCAAGCAGCCATGCCTTCAGACCTCTCGCCTTGATGTTATGCGCGTTTTTCACCAGCGACTGCTCCGCATGCTCCAGCGCAAGCGCATACTCCTGCCGTCTGGCATCAATCACAGCCAGATAATAGAAGCTCATTTCCTGCTGTTCATTGCTCCAGGCTGCCTTATAAAACGCGTCATATGCCTCATCATCCCGGCGCAGATACAGCAAATCCAATCCCAGCAGATAGTATGGTTCGCTGGTATATGGATTCGGATTCCGCTCCGTCAGACGTTTCAGCGCGGTACGCAGATACTTTTCCGCTTGCGCATAGCGTCCCCGGCGCATCAGAAGCTGCGCATAGGCAGTATTGATCCTGACGTCTCCCGGATCACGCTTTAATCCTTCCAGATAATACGGATCCGGAAGAAACGTTGCGTGACGGTACTGCTCGATATGCAGGCCGGTCAGATACAGCTCCTCATTAGTCTGAATCTCTGCCGGATCCTTTGCCGCTTTTGCCGGTTCCGGAAGCTTCGCGATTTTTTCCGTTTCCGGCTGCCAGGATACCAGGATACGTCCATTCTGCGCCGATACGGTCAGCTTCAGCTCTTCTTCCCGGACATTTCCGCACGGAACCTCCGTTTCAAAAACATCAACCGGCGATAACAGCGTTTCCTGATCCAGAAGCACCCGCTCCCCTGCCGTCAGACGGATGTGCGCATGCTCCTGCCTGGAGGTCGCATACGCGATCACCTTTGCCTTCTGATTGCTGCAGGAAAGGTGAATCGCCGCCTCTCTGGTCGCGTTTTTTACCTGCCCGACTTCCTTATACGGCATGAAATACTGATAGAATGTCTTTTCCTCAAACGGCTTCAGCCAGGTAAAATCCGGCTGGTTATCTGTAAATACGCCGGTCATCAGCTCGATATACGGCCCGTCCTCATCCGTCAGGTTCCGGTCCCATGCCTTTCCAAAATCGCCGCAGCCCCAGGTCCACTGCTTCTTTCCCGGAGAAATATGGTGATCCGCCACATGAAGGATTCCGGCCTTCTTTCCGTAATCATAGCCGCCGACAAAATCATACTTTGACTTTTCCGCCATGTAGGACGTCGGCACCGGAATATTCTTGTAGCGGGAAATATCCACGCCCTCGCTGTAATCATGCTTATAATACACGCCGGTCGCAATCGGGAACCGGGAAACATCGCGCTTTCCGTGATCCATCACCGCATGCACATCCGGCGGAAAAATGGACTGCGTCTGGTCATTGACTGCTACCGCCGGATTTGCCCACCACAAAAAGGTCTGCGGCAGCGGCGTGCGGTTGTAAAGCTGTCCGCGGATCTCCAGATACGCCTTACCCGGATACAGCGTAAACTTTGCAATTCCCTTTGTCCCGTACATCTGATCCACATCATGGATCAGCACAGAACAGCTTCCGTCCTCATGCGTTTCCAGCTCATAATCGGTCGGAAGGAAGGTCGTCGGCCGATGATGCTGCGGCCAGTTAAACTCAATACCGCCCGAAATCCACGGCCCGGTCAATCCAACTAACGCCGGCTTAATCACATGATTATAATAAACAAAATCATAGCCGTTCGTCTTGTCATACGCGCGCTGAATCCGTCCGCCAAGCTCCGGAAGAATCATAATCTTCAGATATTCATTTTCCAGATAGACAGCACGGTACTCCTTATCCTTTCTGGTATCACTGATGGTTTCTGTTACCGGATACGGATACACCTTTCCGCTGCTGCCCTGATATACCCGTTTATCCAGAAATACCGGAAGCTTTTCCGCCTCTCCCGCCTCATAGGTCGGAATCATAACCGGCTCTTCCCATACCCGGACACATTCTGAAAACTGCTCTTTGTTCTGATTCATTTTAGCTGCTCCTGTCCTTTCCTGCTTTCTGACTTATTTGCTTTTCAAGCACATTCTGTTATCATCATTTTAGCGGATATTTACAGAAAAAGCATTCGGTACAGTTGCTCAATCATTGCGTTTTTTTGCTCTGTATACCACGCATCCATGCGCCGGGATTTCCGCCGTAATCACATCCTCTGCCTGTGCGCTTTCGCCTGTCCAGAGCTCCTGCAGGCACAGGGATTCGCCGTCCGCAAACAGCTGCATGCCATGAGCGTCCTGGATATCCTTCACCGCCAGGCTAACTGTTCCCGTCTCATCTGAAAGGTTGAACAGCGCAGCAAAGGGTTCCTCTGTCTTTTCGTTGTACGCCGTCCAGACTGCCTGCTTTTCATCCCGGCAGACCTGATGCGGGCGGCACTCCGGCGTCAGCATCGAAAGAATCCCGCGATTGGTCAGCAGCGACAACGTCCAGTCATCCAGCTTTGTCAGCTCCGCGCCGATCATCAGCGGAGAACCAAACAGACACCAGAGCGTCAGCATCGTGCGCTGCTCTTCTTTTGTGAAATTGGTCTGCCGCTCATCGCCGAAGCCCTTTCCAAGCCAGCCAAGCGGAAGCATATCGCAGTCCGGATAGCAGCCCTCCGATACCTGATTCTGCCACAGCTCGCAGCGGTAAAACATTGCCTTCAGCAGCTTCCAGTTATCCCAAAAATCATCAGTAATCCGCCACATATTCGCATGTGTCCGGTAATGCCATGCCTGCTCAATCAGCGCCGGTCCCGGTGACAGAGACAGCACAACCTCGCGGCCGCAGCGCGCAATTGCCTTCGACAGCATCTCGATTTCATGGCGGGCAGAGTATGGATTATGCGGATACGCATTGGTATTGCAGATATCATCGCATTTGATGAAATCCACACCCCAGGACGCATACATTGCTAACAGCGAATCGTAATATGCCTGTCCCGCTTCCGTATTTCTGACTCCGTGCATATCCGCATTCCATCCGCAGATCGAGAACGGATCCGCGATCATGTCCGCTGTTACCTCCGTTCCCAATACCGCACAGTGATGATGCGCCGCAATCCGCGGGATCCCCCGCATGATATGGATTCCGAATTTCAGACCAAGGCTATGTACATACGCCGCAAGCGCCGTAAATCCGCTTCCGTCCGCAGACGACGGAAACCGCTCCGGATCTGGCTGCAGGCGGGAATACCTGTCCATTGCCAGATCAGAAAACGGAATATACTGAAATTCCTTTCTTCTTGATCCTGCCTTGCTCGCGTACCACTGGATATCAACAACGACATATTCCCAGCCGTACTCCTTCAGATGCGCTGCCATATAATCGGCATTGGCTTTCACCTGTGCTTCATTTACCGTTGTGTCATAATAATCGTAGCTGTTCCAGCCCATCGGAGGGGTCGGGGCGAAATTGTTTTTGTTCATGTGTGCTCTCCTTATCTTCTTTTTTATGTGCTCTCGGAATCTCGTTGTGCCTGGATTTGCGAGAGGATTTTTTGTCGGAGGTGCCTGAATTTTTGAGGCGTACGCGGTGCGTACGTTGGCAACATCTTCTTTTAACCACAGTGTATTTAAGAATCTGTACATTGTCAACACATTATCCGTATATCAACCATATTTTTTGCTACAGAAAATGCAAAGCGAAAACCGCAGAACAGCCGCTGCTCACTGCGCTTTTTTACTGGCTTACTATCTCTTCACGCCGCTAACGCCGCCCGCATCACTGGAACTGGCAAAGTTCTATATCAGCAATGCGCTGGCGTGGGATGACGCACCGGAATACCGCCAGTGGAAAAAGATCATTGATGGCAGGAACTGATAAGCAGTATATAATAAATTTTGCTCCTACCTTTTTGTTTTATAAATAGTCGGGGAATCTGCTACCATGCCTAACTTATACCCGGACGTGATATCATAAGGATCTTTTTCCTCATAAGCGTCTTCCTGATCTGTCCACAACTCACACTGGCTGATCACTGTACTAATTGCAAATTCATAGTCTTCCGGCGGATATTTATACTTTTTTAGCAGCCGTTTTACCATCTTCCTCATGGAAGCTCTTGCAGTTTCCTTTTTTTGCCAGTCAATTGTCCGATTCTTACGGAGCATTTCTGTAAGTTCCTTAGTCAACGCAATCAATTCTTCATTCTGATAAAAGTCCTTGATATGCTCTGGTTTCGTCAGGGCATCATAAAATGCCAGTTCTTCCCTTGACAATCCAAGCTTCTGTCCGTTCTTGTAAAGATTTGCAATCTCTTCCGCAGTCTTTAACAGTTCCTTAATTACTTCCTCATTTGTGATAAGCCCGTTATAGTATGAGTTCATCAGCTGAGCGATTCTCTCAGAAAACTTTTGTGCCTGCACGATATTGGTTCTCTTGTAAAGAGACACCTGCTCTGCCATAAGCTTCTTCAACATTTCAACCGCAATATTCTTTTCCTTCATTCTGGAAATCTCATCCAGAACAGCCGGATCAAACAGGCTGAAATTTTCACCTCCTGTCTTACTGCTATCAAATAAACTAATAACCCCTTCACTCTGAACTGCTGATTTCAATAATTCATTAATCTGATCATTAATTTCGCTCAGTGACAAACTCTTACCACCAGTACCGCTATATGTAATCTTAATCACAGTCGAACGCACAGCTTCCATATAAGCCGCTTCATGGCGTTCTTTTTCCGTTGTCATACTGGAACACAATGAATGTGACTGTTTCAAAAGCATCGCTTCTTTTAGAAATAAATCCTTACGTTTCGGCACTCTCGCATCTAAAACAAAATTAGCACCACCAGTAATCAGCTTCGCCATTACCAACGGCGTTCCTCCGATAAAACCACTGAAATCAAATCCGTGCAGCAAATCCTTACAAACCTGCAGCTTCTCCTGAAACTTCGGATACGCCACACTGGCAATATTCATATCTCCATACTTTGCCTGATCACGTTTCGTATACTCTTTCATTGCCGCTTTCAGCGCAGATGCAATCCCTACATAATCAACAATCAATCCACCTTCCTTGTCCTTGAATACACGATTCACACGGGCAATCGCCTGCATCAGATTATATCCGTGCATCGGCTTATACACATACATCGTTGCAAGAGAAGGAACATCAAATCCAGTCAGCCACATATCAACCACAATTGCAATCTTCATCGGATCATCATTATCTTTAAACTTTCTGGCAAGCTCTTCCTTATGCGCCTTCGTTCCAATAATTGCTTTCCAATCTTCCGGATCGTTATTTCCTCCTGTCATAACAACACCGATTTTTTCTTTCCACTCCGGGCGGATTTCTAAAATACGCCGATAAATTTTCATTGCAATCGGACGGGAATAAGCAACAATCATTGCCTTACCGGTCAGAAGATTTGCTCTATACTTTTCATAATGTTCAACGATATCGTCACAAAGAGAGGCAATCGTAGAATCCGCTCCCAGTACGCTTTCCATCTGTCCAAGCATCTTTTTGCTTTTTTCAATCGTCTGCGCATCTGACTGCTGCTCTAACATATCATACGTAGAATCAATCAATGCCAATGTATTTTCATCCAGTTTCAGATGCACAACCCGGCTTTCATAATAAACCGGCCTTGTAGCTCCATCCTCTACTGCCTGTGTCATATCATAAACATCAATATAGTCACCAAAAACCTCCCTCGTATTTCTATCCTTTGCTGAAATCGGTGTCCCGGTAAATCCAATAAACGTAGCATTCGGCAGTGCGTCATGGATAACCCTTGCATTGCCAATAACCGTATGGGCTTCTTTCTCTCCATTTTCATTTTCAGACATGATAATCTTTTCGTCAAACCCATACTGACCCCGATGCGCTTCATCTGCCATAACCACAATATTTCTTCGCTCAGACAAAGGCTTTTCGCCACGCTCAAACTTAAACATCGTCGTGAAAATAATTCCGTTTGCACTTCTTCCCTCAAGCAGCGTTTTCAAATTTTCTTTGCTTTCCGCCTGTACCGGTGTCTGCCGCAGAAAATCCGCACACTGGGAAAATTGAGCATACAGCTGATCATCCAGATCAATCCTGTCTGTCATAACCACAATCGTCGGACTGTCCAGCGCATCCTGCAGCAAATGCGCATAAAATACCATTGACAGCGATTTCCCCGAACCCTGCGTATGCCAGAACACACCGCCTTTTCCATCCGTTTTTGTCGCTATCTTTGCTTTTTCAATTGCTTTCCGTACTGCAAAATACTGATGATATCCCGCTAATACTTTAAATCTTCCAGCTCCCGTACCGGAAAAAAGGATAAAATTCTTCAGAATATCCAATAAGCGAGCCTTCTGGAACATTCCCTCATAAAAAGTATCGAATTGCGCATACGCGGTTTCTTCATAACTTCCGTCTTTCGTTTTCCATTCCATAAAACGGTCAAGTCCCGATGTAATTGTTCCAGCTTTATTCGCAGACAAATCACTAATCACACAAATCGCGTTATAATAGAACATCGAGGGAATATCCTGCATATAATTCCGAATCTGATGGTACGCATTTTCCGCTCCAACCTCGTCTTTTGCCGGACTTTTCAATTCCATCAACACCAACGGCAACCCATTAATAAACAGAATAATATCCGGGCGGCGGTTATTTCCATTTTCAATGAATGTAAACTGATTCACGAGGATATTGTTGCCGGAATTTCCCTGTACCGTCCGGGACCTATGGATTTTAT
>CAJMMH010000003.1 GCA_905214365.1 uncultured bacterium | reverse complement strand
GATTCCGTCAACTGTGAATTGAATGATTCAGTTGACATAAGGTAAAAAATTTAGTATAATTCAGCTGGAATTTAGTGAAGCCTTTTAAAGGCTGATGATATAATCTGCGGCAGATTTTCGAAACCGGAGAATGTTGAACCGGACGAAAACATGCTGTTAACGTGCTTCTCGTAAAATCTAGTACAAAGAGATTCCGAGAGTACATAATGTACTCTCGGAGTCTTTTCCGCACTTGCTTTTACGGCTGATTTTCCGCCAGCCGCGCTCAAATTTTATCAACGTACGCACCGCGTACGCCTCAAAAATTTGAACACATCTGACAAAAAATCTTCTCGTAAAATCAAGCACAAAAAGATTCCGAGAGTACATATTAAAAAGGAGGAAAAGAAATGGCAAACATTAAAATTGGTTTTGCGCCGACAAGAAGAAGCATTTTCAGTGCACCGGACGCAGTAAAGTATGCGGGATTGACAAAAAAGCGCTTAGAGGAGCTGGGCGTTGAGTTCGTTGATATTGATGATATCAACGAAGAGGGACTTCTTTACAATGATAAGGATCTCCCGAAGATTGTGAAAAAGTTTCAGGAGGCTGGTGTTGACGGTCTGTTCCTGCCGCACTGCAACTTTGGTACTGAGTACGTATGTGCACGTCTGGCAAAGACGCTGAATGTGCCGGTTCTGCTCTGGGGACCGCGTGATGAACGTCCGGATGAGAACGGAATCCGTCTGCGTGACAGTCAGTGCGGTCTGTTCGCAACCGGAAAGGTATTGCGCCGCTTTCAGGTGCCGTTTACTTATCTGACAAATTGCCGTCTGACAGATCCGGAGTTCGCAAACGGAATCCGTAATTTCCTTGCGGTATGTAATGTTGTAAAGGCATTCCGCCATACCAGAATCCTTCAGATCGGACCGCGTCCGTTTGATTTCTGGTCCACGATGTGCAACGAAGGCGAGCTGCTGGAGAAGTTCAATATTCAGCTGTCTCCGATTCCGCTGCCGGAGCTGACTGAAGCAATGGCAAAGGCGAAGGAAGAGGGAACAGAGGTCGCAAAGGTTATTGAGTACTGCCGTGCGAATATGAACATTACATTAAAGGACAGCGAACTGGAAAATGTTGCTGCGTTAAAGGTTGCGATGAAGTCTCTGGCTGAGAAGTACGGATGTAATGCAATCGCAATCCAGTGCTGGAATGCGCTGCAGAGTGAGATTGGCATTATGCCGTGCGCGGCAAACTCTCTGCTGAACGAAGAGGGACTGCCGGTTGTATGTGAGACCGATATTCATGGAGCAGTTACCGCTGTTATGGCAGAGGCTGCAGGTATGGATGAGGCGCGTACATTCTTTGCAGACTGGACGGTACGTCATCCGGACAATGAGAACGGAGAGCTGCTGCAGCACTGCGGTCCGTGGCCGATTTCTGTTGCAAAGGAAAAGCCGACCATCGGATATCCTCTTGCATTTGATTATCCGGGAGCTGTCGAGGCAGAGGCAAAGCACGGCGATATGACTCTGTGCCGGTTTGACGGTGACAACGGCGAGTATTCGCTGCTGCTCGGACATGCAAAGGGTGTTGACGGACCTTATACCAAGGGTACCTATGTATGGGTTGAGGTTGAGGATCTGAAGCGTCTGGAGAATAAGATCGTGTGCGGTCCGTACATTCATCACTGTGTTGGTATTCATAAAGATGTTGTACCGGTGCTGTATGAGGCATGCAAGTACATTGGCGTAAAGCCAGATTTGTATGATCCGATTGAGGATGAGGTTCAGGCAGCAATTTATAATCCGCAGAAATAAAAGGAGCAGTCATGGAAAATTTAAAAGCAAAGGCGTATGAGCTGCGCAAGCATGTGGTTGATATTGTCATGGCCGGAAAGGGCGGACATATCGGCGGCGATATGAGTGTGATTGATATTCTGGTAACGCTGTATTTTGATCAGATGAACATTTCCCCGGAAAATCAGAACGATCCGAACCGCGATCTGTTTGTTCTGAGTAAGGGACATTCCGTAGAAGCGTATTATGCGGTTCTGGCGGAGAAAGGATTCTTCCCGTATGAAGAGGTTCTGGAGAAGTTTTCTAAGTTCGGTTCTCCGTTTATCGGTCATCCGAATAATAAACTTCCAGGTATTGAGATGAATTCCGGTTCTCTTGGACACGGACTTCCGGTCAGCATCGGTATGGCACTTGCCTGCCGCATGGATCACAGACCAAATCGCGTGTATGTTGTTATGGGTGACGGCGAGCTGGCAGAGGGTTCTGTATGGGAAGGCGCAATGGCAGGAGGAAACTTCGGCCTGGACAACCTGTGCGCAATCGTTGACCGCAACCGTCTGCAGATTTCCGGATGCACGGAAGATGTTATGAAGCAGGATGTGCAGGAAGAGCGCTGGGCAAGCTTTGGCTGGCATGTGATTTCCGTAGACGGAAACGACTGCAGGCAGCTGCATGACGCATTTGAAGAGGCTAAGACAGTAAAGGGCAAGCCGACGGTAATTATTGCCAATACGGTAAAGGGCTGCGGTTCTTCGGTGATGGAGAATAAGGCAAACTGGCACCATAAGGTTCCGACTCAGGATGAGTATGAGCAGATCATGAAGGATCTTGAGGCAAGAAGGGAGGCTGCGATCCATGAATAAGATTCCGAATAGACAGGCCATTTGTGAGGTCCTGATGGAAAAGGCAAAGGATGATAAGGATATCGTTGTACTCTGCAGCGATTCCAGAGGCAGCGCGTCTCTGACGCCGTTTGCTAATACCTATCCGGAGCAGTTTGTTGAGGTTGGTATTGCGG
Organism: uncultured bacterium; assembly: GCA_905214365.1. Taxonomy (GTDB): domain Bacteria; phylum Bacillota; class Clostridia; order Lachnospirales; family Lachnospiraceae; genus Anthropogastromicrobium. The sequence goes on along the minus strand of CAJMMH010000003.1, from coordinate 26,023 downwards.
AGCAGAACCTGGTAAGTATTTCTGCTGGTCTGGCAAAATGCGGCAAAAAGCCGTTTGCAGCATCTCCGGCATGTTTTTTAAGCACCAGAAGCTATGAGCAGGCAAAGGTTGACGTTGCGTATTCCAATACCAATGTAAAGCTGATCGGTATCAGCGGCGGTATCAGCTACGGCGCGCTGGGTATGAGCCATCACTCCGCGCAGGATATTGCGGCAATGTCTGCAATTCCAAACATGCGCGTTTATCTGCCGAGCGACCGCCATCAGACCAGAAAGCTGATTGAGGCGCTGCTGCAGGATCAGAAGCCGGCATATATCCGTGTTGGAAGAAACCCGGTTGAGGATATTTATGAGGAAGATAATGTTCCGTTTGAGATGGATCACGCAACGGTTCTGAAGGAAGGAACGGACGCTGTCATCATTGCCTGCGGCGAGATGGTACGCCCGGCAAAGGAAGCGGCTGAGATTTTGGAGAAGAAGGGAATTTCTGTCAGCGTACTTGATATGTACTGCGTAAAGCCGTTGGATGCGGAGGCTGTTATCCGCGCGGCAAAGCCGGCAAAGCTGGTTGTAACCGCGGAAGAGCACGCGCCGTTCGGCGGAATGGGTTCTATGGTTGCGCAGGTACTTGGCGCAAACTGCCCGAAGAAGCTTTGCAATCTGTCTCTGCCGGACGCTCCGGTTATCACCGGTACGTCTCAGGAGGTATTTGACTACTACGGACTGAATGCGCAGGGAATTGCCGATGCGGTTGTCCGTGGTCTGACGGAGTAATTGAATATGGCAGGATATATTATCGGAATTGACCAGAGCACGCAGGGAACGAAGGCAATGCTGTTTGACGGGGCGGGAAAACTCCTGCTCCGCACCGACAAGAGCCATGCGCAGCTGATTGACGAGCGGGGGTGGGTAGAGCATGATCCGGATGAGATTTATGCCAATACTATTGAGGTTGTCCGCCAGCTGTTAGAGAAATCCGGAATTGACCGGAATGAGGTAAAGGCGCTTGGAATCAGCAATCAGCGGGAAACCGCGATGGCATGGAACCGGAAGACCGGAAAGCCGGTGTATAACGCGATTGTATGGCAGTGCGCAAGAGGCGCGGCAATCTGCGAACGTCTGAGTAAAAAGGGCGCGGCGGAGCTGGTAAAGGAACACACCGGACTGCAGCTTTCTCCGTATTTTTCAGCGGCAAAGCTGGCATGGATTCTGGAAAACGTGGATGGCACGGCAGAGCTTGCACAGCAGGGTGATTTGTGCTGCGGTACCATGGACAGCTGGTTGGTATACCGGCTGACCGGCGGGAAGGAATTCCGCACTGATTATTCCAATGCGTCGCGTACACAGCTGTTTGACGTGCGGAACCTTTGCTGGGACGAGGAGATCTGCGGACTGTTCGGCATCCCGACCTGCTGTATGGCAGAGCTGACGGATTCGGACGGACTGTTTGGCAAGACAGATTTTGAAGGTTTGCTGCCGCATGCGATTCCGATTCATGGTGTGCTGGGTGATTCTCACGGCGCACTGTTCGGACAGGGCTGCCTGAAGCGCGGTATGATGAAAACAACCTATGGAACCGGATCTTCAATTATGATGAACATCGGAGAGAAACCGATCTTTTCTGACCTGGGCGTGGTAACGTCTCTGGCATGGAAGGTCGGCGGAAAGGTTCAGTATGTGCTGGAAGGAAATATCAATTACACTGGTGCGGTGATTACCTGGCTGAAGGATCAGATGGGATTGCTTGCAAACGCAGGAGAGTCGGAAACGTTGGCACGATCGGCAAATCCGGCAGACCATACATATCTGGTTCCGGCATTTTCCGGTTTGGGAGCTCCGTACTGGAGAAGCGATGTGTCTGCGGCGTTAGTCGGCATGAGCCGGACGACGACAAAGGCAGAGGTTGTAAAGGCAGGTCTGGAGTGTATCGCATATCAGATTACAGATATTGTAAAACTGATGGCGGAAGCGGCAGGAATCGAAGAACTTGAGCTGCGCGTAGACGGTGGCCCGACGAGAAATAAGTTCCTGATGCAGTTCCAAAGCGATATCCTGAACTGCACGGTACAGGTTCCGGACGCGGAGGAGCTGTCCGGAATTGGCGCCGCTTACGCGGCGGGACTGGGCGCTGGAATCTATGGCGAGGATGTATTTAACAGCATGAAGTACACGCCGTTTACGCCAAAGATGGATGAGGAAACGCGTCAGAAGAAGTACGGCGGCTGGCGGGATGCGGTAGCAATGCTGCTGAAGAAATAAAAAGTACTGCGGGTGTACTATGCAGTATATATAAGAAGTAAAAGGCTGCGGCTGGTTTCGGAAGTGACGGAATCGGCCGCAGCTTTTTTGCTGATTTTGTATGTGAAGTACTAGAGCGTGTTTGAAACTTGTATTGTGAAAAAAGGACAATAAAAATCAACAGATTGTCAACCACTACTATACAGGGAAAGGTTTATAACAGAACTTTTAAAAGAATTGGCGGGAAAAACTTGACAAAGCGACAACTCTGCTATATGGTTATAGCAGAACCGGGAAAGGGACGCGCGGCAGACGCGGCGTCGCTTTGAACACGCTGTGAATGAGAAATGAAAAAGGCAGCAGAAGCAAGGACGCTTTTTGTCGTTGTGCTTCTGCTGCCTTTTTTGCTTTACAGGAAATTGCTTTCCTGTAAAGCAAAAACGCTCCGCGAGGATGCGCACTGCGACGTACAATGTAGATGTCGCAAGCGACCGCCGCAGGCGCGGGAATGTGCCTTGGCACATTCTTTGTTCTTACAGTTCCTTCAGGTCCTTGTAGATGGTGTACCGGGAAACACCGAGCTGCTCTGCCAGGTAGGGGATCGCACGCTGCTGCTCAAAGAAATGGGAGAGCTTCAGGCGGGACAGCAGACGCTGCCGATCCACTTTGCCAAGTCGGTTCAGGGGCTTTGAAAGATTTTTTGAAGCTTCCTGAAACAGCAGATCAATCTGCGGAGTCTGGTTTTGGCGCAGGTCATCGGAAAGGTAACCATTGATGGAACAGAGGGCGCGGATTGCCTCCTCTGCGCGGGCAAGGTCGGTATAGTCAAAGTTGATACCGAGGCCAAGCACGCCGTCATCGGCAGAAAATGGAATGGTGGAGGATTTCATCATCTGCCCGTCCCGCTCAGCAAGCATGTTGATATGCGGCTGACGCAGCTTTTCAATTCCAACGGAACCATCGGTTGTTGTGCCGAGGATGTCTGTGCGGGAGCCGGTGCTGCGGCCGCTGACGCTGCCGTTGTAGATAGCAAGAATGGCATGATCGGTGGTGTCGAGATCCTGAATCAGTGTTTCGCAGCTGGGGCCGAAGGTATCGGCAATACCCTTGGCAACGGTATTCAGGATGGGAAATAATTCATTTTTTTTCATGGGTTCAAAGGATACTCCTTTCGATCCGTCTGACTGCAGAGCAAAGACTGCAGGGCAGTGAAGCAATTTGCAGAGGTCAGGCAAAAATATCGTCTGACTCTGCCTTGTTATTTATACTATAGCGAAAAGCGAAAGAGAAATCAATCGGCAAAATCCGTTCCTCTTTGCGCGTAGCGTGAACAGGAATGGAACAGGAATGATTGAGGCGGAAGAAGATACATAACTTAAACCGCAGAAGAAGGAGCGAAGCTGATATGAATTCAACAGAAATCGTATTAAAGCCTTACTGGGAAAACGGGCAGGTAGACCGGATGGTGGTTTCGATGTGCCTGAAGGGGATTGAGGTCCCGGAAGGGGAAACCGTGTGTACGATGCAGGTGTGCACCGTAACGATTCCAGGCTGTATGCCGGAGTATGTGAAGATTACAGATGAAGAGGGAGAAATTCCGGCAGAAACGGAGGAAGAAAAGCCATATCCGTACGAACTGGTTCATTGGAAGGCGCGGCGCGCGTCGAAGGGAACGATTCAGATTGAGTATCTAATCCGCCCGCGTGTGCTTTCGCCGGAAGCAATCTGCGGTCCATATTTTGACTTTCGTTGCGAGGACGGCGGAGCAAATACTGCCGGAATTTCAATCTTGATGGAAGTGAAGAAAGCTGACGGTCCGGCATTGCTGCACTGGGATTTGGAGCAGATGCCAGAGGGAAGCAGAGGCGTCTGCACCTACGGAGAAGGCGATGCAGAAGCAAAGGATCTGGAGACGCTGCGTCAGTCCTATTTTGCGATGGGGCTGCTTCACAGCATCGGAGAAGGCGATTTTGGCTTTTACTGGCTGGCAGAGCCGAAGTTTGATATTAAGGCTGTGGCAGAGTATACGAAGAATCTGTTTGCGTATATGCAGGAATTTTTCCATGATACGGAGAAGGTATACCGAATTTTTGTACGGAAGGATCCGTTCCTGACAAGCGGAGGAACGGCACTGAACCGTTCCTATCTGTTTGGTTGGAATGAAACGCAGCCGTGTTCGTTAGAGGACCGGAAGGCAATCCTTGCGCACGAGATGGTGCATAACTGGCCGCATCTGAATGATAATCCGTATGGAATTACAACCTGGTATTCGGAAGGAACCGCAGAGTATTACAGTGTGCTGCTGCCGCTTCGTCTGGGGCTGATTTCGGAGGATGAGGCGATTGCGGAGATGCAGAAGCGGACTGATCAGTATTACAGCAATCCGACTAGAGAACTGGAAAATCAGGAGGCTGCGGCGATCTGCTGGAAGGATCGCAGGGCGCAGAGACTTTCTTACGGAAGAGGTATGATTTTCCTGATTAATATGGATATCCGAATCCGGAAGGCAACGGAAGGAAAGCATTCGATTGATGATGTGGTATTGGATATTCTGGAGCAGGGACGCGCGGGAAAGACACTTGGAAATGATGTGTTCCTGGAGACGGTAAAGCGGATTTCCGGTCTTGATGTGATCCCGGAGTGGGAGAGGATGCGCACCGGACAGACGTTTGCTCCGATTTCCGGAGGCTTTGACGGCAGATTCGCAGTAGAGAGAAAAGAGATTGAAGAAGCGGATACCGGAAGGAGGGTTCCATCCTGGACCTGGAAAAAAGTATTCCGTCCGGAATCCATGAAGCATATCCGGTATGTGACGTGGCCGGCAGTTTCTGCGGATGGAGAAAAAATTGCATGGGTGACATATCAGGGAGATATGGAAACCGGCGCGTTTCCATCGCAGATTCATCTGTGGAAGGATGGAAAAGAAACCGGTCTGGAAAGCCGGAGGACGTGCGTGCCGGATCAGGCAGCGCAGGATGAGGTACGGGAGCAGACAGAGCAGACTGGCCGGTCGGCTGCGGAGGAATCGTCCGGCAGCCAGAGCGCGTTTTCGCAGAAACAACCGGTATTTCTTCCGGACGGCGTGCATCTGGCGTACCTGTCGGATGAGAGCGGCGAGTATCAGGTATATCTGAAAAATCTGGAAACCGGGGAGACCAGACAGGTGACGACGCTTCGTCATGGAGTGATTCGGTACGCAATTTCTGCGGATGGGACAAAGCTTGCGTTTGAAGCAACGCTGTGGCCGCAGGAAACGGCAGATCAGACCGCGTTTACGGAAATGACGCCAAAAGAGAAGGCAGCATGGAAGGAAGAGCTGGACTGGACGCCGTATGTGGCAGAGAATCTTACCTATAAGATGGACGAGTGGCATGGAATGCGCAAGGGCGAATATTCCCATGTCGGAACGGTTGATCTGCAGACCGGCGAATCCAGGGTGATTGATACAAACGGCAGGGAAGCGGTATATCCGTCCTGGTCACCGGATGGGACGAAGCTTGCATTTTATGAATATCCGTATGACGGGGCAATGGGACGGCAGGCAGAGCTGGCTGTGTGCGGCGCGGATGGAAGCGGACTGCGTCTGATTACAAAAAAGATCTGGATTTACCCGGATCACGCGCCGCTGCTTCTGGCAGACGGGAAAACGGCAGTATGCATGTGTTTCGGTGATTTTGATGACGGAAGCTGCGTGACAATGCCGACTGCGGTTAATCTGGAAACCGGAGCAAAGCGGTATCTGATCGGCGGGTATGATGAGGAATATTGTCATGGCGTGTATCCGATGCGCGCAGGCTCTCTGGAGTATGGAGATAAAACGCCATATTTTTGTTTGTCGAAGGATGGAAAATACTTGTATTTCCAGACGGGACGCCATGGACGTTATGGAATCTGCCGCGTGAAGATTACGCTGGAGGGAGAACCGGCAGCTGCAGAGCGGGTACTCTGGGGCGCTGAGGAAACGGACGGATGGACGGATATCCAGGAATTTACGATGGACAGCAGCGGAAGGTTTGTAACAGTGCGCGCGTCCTGGAAGGAGCCGGCGGAGTTGTTTGCCGGAAAGACGAGACTGACCAAGAGTAATGAATGGCTGAAAGGATATCAGTTGGCTGACGTGGAAGAGCATTGGGTTACAAGTAAGGATCAGACCACAAAGCTGCAGTATTTCCTGGTTCGTCCAGCGGGATTTGAGAAGGATACGGTATATCCGGCTGTGCTGGATATCAAGGGCGGCCCGGAGACGATGTACGGACTGACCTTCTGGCATGAGTTCCAGGCACTGGCGGGAGCAGGAATGGCTGTCATTTTCGGAAATCCGAGAGGAAGCGTCGGTTTCGGGCGCAAATACTGCGCAGGCATGTGCTGGGGACAGGAGCCGGTGGATGATCTGCTGCTGTTTGTATCGGACGCGGCATCGCAGGGATGGATTGATCCGGCGCGTGTCGGCGTAACCGGCGGAAGCTACGGCGGCTATATGACCAATAAGCTGATTGGGCGGACAGATGCATTTGCTGCCGCAGTCACACAGCGCTGCTTGGCAAATACGGCAACTTCCTATGGAACCGGCGATATGGGATTTGTTTCATCCCGTCCGGTGCCGAAGCATTTCAGCATGCTTGCTTATCTGGAGGACCGTGCGAGAGGAAATATCATTTCCTATATCGACCACTTTAAAGTACCGCTTCTGATTTTGCATGCATATGAGGATTACCGCTGCGGTTTTGAACAGGCGGAGCAGGTATTTATTCCGATGAAGGAACGGAATCCGGAGGTTCCGGTGCGCCTTGTTATGTTCCCGGGTGAAAATCATGGAATGACGAGAACCGGAAAGCTATATCATCAGGTGCGCCATCTGCAGGAGATGACAGACTGGTTTGTGCGTTATCTGGAAGTTATGCCGGACTGGAGGAAACGGCATAAGGCGGAGATGGAGAGTGACGAAACCCAACAGAAAACCAGAGAAAAAGTAACTGCAGGGACGGATGATACGGAAGTGAAAGCTGCAGGAGAAACAGCGGAAACAATGACAGCAGAAAAAGCAGTGGAAACGACTGCAGAAGAAGGAAAGGCCGGTGAGAGCAATGAGTAAGAGACTGCCAGAATTTCAGGACTGTGCAACAGCAGAAAAGGAGCGTCTGACGGGAGGCGATTACTGCAGCGGACGGAACTTGGTCTGCTATGCGTCCGGGACGACCGGGGGAATTGCAGTCAAAAACCTGGAAACCGGAGAATTGAAACTTGTAACGGCAGGAGGCCGGGGCGAGTGCAGTCCGGCGTTTTCGCCGGATGGAGCGTCGATGCTGTTTCTGTCAGTGATTCCGGGAAGCGGCAGACAGGTGTTCCGGTATCAGCTTGACAGCGGAGAGCTGCGGCAGGTTACAAAGATCAGGGGGGCGGCGATGGAGCCGCAGTGGTCTCCGGACGGAAAGCGGATTTTGTTCAGTATGATTACCGGAGGAGCAGGAAAGAAAACGCAGGCTCCGAAGGGACCGGTTCACGAAGATGATGCGGTTGTGATTGAAGATTTCGGATATAAATTTGACGGAATGGGATTTATTCGTCCGGATACGCACTGGCATCTGTTCTGTGTATCCGCAGAGGGAAGTGAGCCGCAGGAAGCGCGGCAGCTGACTGATGGAGAGTATGATTTTATGCATGCGGCGTGGTCGCCGGATGGAACGCAGATTGTCTGTGTCAGCAACCGGTTCCGATCCAGACAGGAGGGGATTGGTTACGATCTGCTGTTAATTGACGCAGAACAGAATCCGGGAAAGGTCACAAGACTGTCAAAGGGATACTGGATTGTTTCGTACCCGAATCCGGTTCGTCCGGCGTTTCTGCCGGATGGAAGCGCAGTCATTGCCGGTGTGCTGAATCCGGAGTATGCGGAGGATGACAGCGGATACGGATATCCGGAGGTGTATCTGTATCGGTTTGATGCAAAGACGGGGGAGGCGAAGCAGGTATTTGAGAGCGATGAAACCTGCTATCAGTGTGTGCAGTTCCCGTACAATGCAAACTGCGGACGCGGACTGGATAAGCTGCAGATTAGTGAGGACGGCAGATACGCATATTATGTTGCCGGATGGAAGGGACAGGGAAATATTTACTGTCTGGACCTGCAGGGGGATGGCCACGCAAAACTGCTGGCCGGAGGAAAGCAGGTGTATCACGGCCTTGGAAAGGTACAGAATGGCCGTATGCTGGTAACGAAATCAGAAACGACGATGCCGGAAGCGTACTATATCATGGATGTAAAAACCGGAGAACTGCTGCAGAAGGCGGTTCAGTCGGCGCAGCAGCTGGTGGACGAGGTGGAGCTGAGCATGCCGGAGGATTTCTTCTTTGATACGCTGGACGGGGAGAGTCGAGTACATGGATTTGTGCTGCCGCCGTGCAGACGCGAGGATGGGAAAAGGTATCCGACCATCCTGTACATTCATGGCGGCCCGCATCCGTTCTATACCTATGGTCTGACGATGGAATTTCAGATGTTTGCGGCGCAGGGCTTCGGCGTGCTGTACTGTAATCCGCGTGGAAGCAGCGGCTATGGCTGGACGCATCAGAACTGTGCGCGTTCGACCGATGGATCGGCGTACTATGATCTGCTGCAGTTTACGGATGAGGCGGCAAAAAGGTTTGACTGGATCGATCCGGAACGCATCGGTGTGACCGGAGGAAGCTATGGCGGCTATATGACGAATTATATGGCAGTTCACGCAAAGAAGTTCAAGGCATATATTGCGCAGCGCAGCATTGCCAATGAGCTGACGATGTACGCGAATTCAGATATGCAGGGAAAGAGTACGGATTATTGCAGCTACGAAGACTTTATGGTGGCAAAGCTGAAGGAATCCGCAGTTTCTTACGCGGAACGCGTGGATAAGCCGATTCTGTTCCTGCACGGAACCGAGGATTACCGGACGCCGGTGGAGGGCGCGCATCAGTTTTATGTAGCAATTAAAGACCTGCATCCGGATCTGCCGGTTAGACTGGTGCTGTTCCCGCATACCGGGCACGAGCAGCCGTCTGATCCGCGCCTGCTGGAGCGTTACTATCAGGAAATGACGGACTGGTTCAAGAAATACCTGTAAGAAGAATAAAATTAATGAAGTTAATGTACGCCTGGAGTCCCCGTGTATCTGAATTTTGGGGATGGAAACTCAGATGCAAAAGCATGTGTGTAAGAGAGTCCGGGTGTACAGAAATAAGAGGAAAATGATGAAGATTTTTGCATTTAATGTAAGGGAGGACGAGCGGGAAGCTTTTGCCCGCTTTTCAAAGGAAACCGGAGCGGAGGTGATCTTATCGGAAGAAACTTCGTCGCTGGAAAATACAGAGCTGGTAACGGGATGCGAAGGCATTTCGGTGCTTGGAATGGGACAGATTGACCGCCCGCTGTTAGCGCAGTATCAGAAGCTTGGTGTGCGCTTCGTGTCAACGAGAACCATCGGATACAATCACATTGATCTGAATGCGGCAAAGGAGCTTGGAATCTCTGTCTGCAACGCAAGCTATCCGCCGAACGGCGTTGCAGATTTTACGGTAATGATGATTCTGATGTGCCTGCGCCACTATAAGCAGGCAATGTGGAGAGGACAGGTTAATGATTTTTCCCTTCAGGGTCTGCAGGGACGCGACCTGAAGGATCTGACAGTCGGCATTATGGGAACCGGAAGAATCGGCCTGCAGGTGCTGAAAAATCTATCTGGATTCGGCTGCCGCATGCTTGCATACGATGTCAGAAAGAATCCGGAGGCAGAAAAGCTGGCGGAGTATGCAGATCTGGAAACGATTTATCGGGAGTGTGACATTATCAGTCTGCATATGCCGCTGCTGCCGTCTACACACCATATCATCAATGAACAAAGTATCGCGAAGATGAAGGACGGAGTGATTTTGATTAACTGCGCGCGCGGAGGGCTGACTGATATTAACGCATTGGTTGACGGTATCGAATCGGAAAAGATTGGCGCGCTCGGAATGGATACGGTGGAAGGCGAGGAAGGAATCGTCCATGAGGATCGCCGGACGGATATCATTTCCAACCGCAACTGGTTTTACCTGCATCAGTTCCGCAATGTTATTATGACGCAGCATATGGCATTTTATACCAGAGAAGCGGTAGAAAGCATGGTTCGCTGCGGCGTAGAAGGCATTGTGCAGATGGCGCAGACCGGAAGCTGTCCGACGATGATTACCTGCTGAGAAAAAGAAAAATGAAATGTGCATAGTGCATACTGAAAAAAGAAAATAAGTATACAATATGCACATTGAAGTAGACCGCAAAGTATGCTACACTGAACCTAAGATTGACGAAGGAACGTTCAATGGTGAACGGCATGCTTTGGCGGTCTATTTATTTTCAGACTGCGCTTTAATGATGCAATGCGCAATAGCGAAACCGAAATGGAGGAAATGGGAATGAAAAAATGGAGTGCAATGGCATTAGCGGCTGTACTGGCTGCAGCAGCAGTTCCGGCAACAGCAATGGCTGACGAGACAAAGACGGTTCGTATCGGAGCACCGTATGATCCGGTTACGCTGGATTATGCCGAGCTGAATGTTGACCCGGCAACCTACATAAACAGCCTGATCGGCGAGACCCTGATCCGCAATAAGAATGGCGAGTTCATCGGCGGACTGGCAGACAGCTGGGAGGTCAGCGAGGATGGAAAGACCTGGACCTTTAAGTTAAAGGAAGGCCTGACCTACAGCGACGGCGAAACTCCGATTACCACAGAGGACCTGGTTTACGCAGCAAAGCGTCTGATGGATCCGGAGGTTGGTCATTACAATGCAGAAAATGGATATGTTCTGCAGAACGCTGAGGAATATTACGCAGGGGAATGCGAGTGGGATGAGGTTGGCATTAAGGCAATTGATGATCTGACTATCGAGTATACCTTCAAGAATCCTCAGTATGAGACTACGTTTACCTCCACTGCGCTGTTTGCACCGTTGGAGGAGTCCTTTGTAGACCCGCTTGGAACCGAATATGGTTCCGCAGCAGACAAGCTGCTGACCGATGGCCCGTTTAAAGTTTCAGAGTGGGTTTCTGATTCCAGTATTACTCTGGTCAAGAATGAGAATTACTGGGATGCTGACAGCATTTCGATGGACGAGATGGTATTTTCTCTGGGCGTAACCGGAGATACCGGCGTTGATATGATGCTTGCGGACGAGCTTGATTTTGTTCCGGTAAGCGGCGATAAACAGAACCAGACGCTGCTTGATGCTGGCTTCGAGATTTCAACCTACACCACCGCTTATAAGTGCCTGAACATCAATCACGGCGGGAAGACTGATGAGAGTGGTCTGTTCCTTGGCAACGCAAACTTCCGTAAGGCACTGAGCTACGCAATCGACAGAACAGCGCTGTGCAATTCTGTTATGACCGGCGATGAGCCGACTACCCGTCTGACCGCTCCGTCGGAGGCAGGTGTTGAGAAGAGTTTCGATGAAGAGTTCCCGTATGAGGGATGGCCGGCAACCGCAGATCCGGACAAGGCGAAGGAGTATCTGGATAAGGCACTTGAGGAGCTTGGAAAGACCATCGACGATGTTCCGGCACTGGATATGCTCTGCTATGAAGCACAGGGAAGCATCGACGTACTGGCAGCTGTTCAGGATATGCTGAAGAAGAACCTTGGCATTGAGTCTGTGATTGATTCCCAGACCATTCAGGTTATGGTTTCCAACGCGATGAACGGCGACTACGACCTGTGGTACGGCGGAAACTCCCTGCAGCTTCCGGACGCGTTAGACGGTCTGATGAGCGGATATACTTCCTCAATGAAGTCTGCGCTGCGCGGCTACGCAAACGATGAGTTTGACGCGCTGTATGAGACAGCAATCGCTTCTCCGACTGTAGAGGAAAGAAAAGCAAACTACTTTGAAGTTGAAAAGTTTTTCTGCGACAATACGCTGAACCTGATCCTTGGCTGGAGCGATGGCGGATACATCTACAAGACCGGATATACCGGCTTCTATACGGACATTGATACCGACTTCACGTATCTGGATTACGCGGAGTAATTGACGGTCGGATAAAGTCCGATTGTCCGTCAGTGCGGGATACGCGGAGTAAAACCGGCTGATGGCCGTAAGGTACAGAAAACAAGAGGGGGCGCTGGTCCGTCAGGGCCGCGTCCCTGTCTGATTAATCGGCACATATCTGAGGTATCAGAACTGCTGATGCAGCGGCTGAGTCTGCAGCGGTCTGATACTTCAGATATGTGCCGGAGACAGTCCGGATCAAGGGTTCCGGGCAGGGAAAATAACAGGAGTAAACATATGCTGAAATACATTGGAAAGAAAGTTTTAATCGCAATTATAACGGTATTTGTACTGGCGACAGCAACCTTTTTCCTGATGAAGCTGATCCCCGGAGATCCGTTCTTGAACGATAAGATCCCGGTTTCGGTACAGGATAAGCAGAGAGCCTTTTACGGATTGGATAAGCCGGTTCCGGAGCAGTATCTGACGTACATGAAAAACCTGCTTCATGGAGATCTGGGATATTCAATTAAGAAAACAGGACGTACGGTTGTTGATATTATCAAAGAAACCTTCCCGATATCCGCAAAGCTTGGCCTGATTTCACTGGTGTTTGCGGAAGCTGTCGGAATTTTGTTTGGAATCCTCTGTGCGCAGTTCCGCGGCAAGTGGCCGGATTATCTGCTGATGATTGTGGCGGTGCTCGGAATTGCGCTGCCGAGTATGGTGCTCGGACCGATTCTGCGTATGCTTCTCGGCGTAAAGCTTGGGATTCTGCCGGTAACCGGATGGGGCAAGCCCAATCAGATCATCATGCCGGCGCTGGTTCTCGGACTTGGAACGGTAGCCGGAAATACCAGAGGCATGAGAGCAAGTATGCTGGCAATTACAACGCAGGATTATGTAAAGACGGCGCGTGCGAAGGGGCTGTCTCCGGCCCGCGTGGTGCTCAAGCATGAGTTTAAGAACTCTCTGGTGCCGATTATTCCGAATCTCGGTGTACAGATCGCAAGCGTTATGATGGGTTCCTTCGTTGTTAAGAGTATGTTCCTGATTCCGGGACTGGGCCGCTACTTTGTGGATTCCATTACCAATCTGGATTATCCGCTGATCATGGGGCTGACCGTGTTTTACGGTACATTTCTGGTAACGATGAACCTGTTAGTAGATGTTCTGTACGGACTGATTGATCCGAGAATCCGTGTGAAGTGAGGAAAGCGAGTATGAATACAACTGAAAACATGAAATTTGCCGATGATGCGTTTGCTCCGCTGCCGGAAGGCGCGCTGGATCAGGATCAGATCGTCAGAAAGAAAACAACATACATCAAGGATGTCTGGAGAAATTTTAAAAAGAATAAGGCGGCGATAATCAGTCTGCTTGTTATGGCAGTTATGCTGTTTTTTGTTCTCTTCGGACCGATGATGACGCCGTTTGATTACTTTTCTAATGACTATTCCGCGGTTAATCAGGCACCCAATTCCGTGCACTGGTTCGGAACAGACAACTTGGGACGTGATCTGTGGACCCGTGTCTGGGCGGGCGGCCGCGTATCCCTGCTGATCGCAATTCTCGCAACGCTGATTCCGGAGGTTATCGGAATGATTGTCGGCGGTATTTCCGGATATATCGGCGGAAAGGTCGATATGATTATCATGCGTACGATCGATGTGCTGATGGGTATTCCGAGCCTGATTTACATGATTCTTCTGATGATTGTTATGGGAAGCGGAAACATTGCGACGCTGGTTGTCGCAATGAGTATTACCGGATGGATGGGATCGGCAAGAAGTACCAGAGGACTGGTGCTGCAGTTAAAGAGCCGGGAGTTTGTCGTTGCGGCTGAGACGCTCGGCGCTTCTCCGGCCTGGATCATTGCGAGACGCCTGATTCCGAATACGCTTGGTATCCGTGTCGTCAGCATCACGATGGCGCTGCCGAGCATGATTTTCTACGAAGCATTTTTAAGCTATATCGGACTGGGCGTAACGCCGCCGTCACCGAGCTGGGGCCAGCTGATTAAGGCGGCGGGCGAAGTATTCCGTTATTATCCGTATCAGTTTATTATTCCGTGTGTCTGCGTCAGCATCACGATGCTGTGCTTTAACCTGATCGGCGACGGTCTGAGAGATGCGCTGGATCCGAAGCTGCGGTCTTAACGAGGAGGGCAGAAATGGAAAAACAGACAATATTAGAGGTAAAGGATCTGAAGGTTTCCTTTGATACCTTCCAGGGCAGCGTTCAGGCGGTGCGCGGCGTTTCCTGGTATCTGAACAAGAAGGAGACGATCGCGATTGTCGGCGAGTCCGGCTGCGGAAAGACCGTATCGATTCAGACCGTCATCGGTCTGAATCCGAAAAAGAACGGCAGTGTAAAGGGCGGAGAAATCCTGTTTGAAGGAAAGAACCTTCTGGATCTGACACAGAAGGAAATGCGGAAGCTTCAGGGAAATCAGCTGTCCATTATCTTCCAGGATCCGTTTACGTTCCTGAACCCGACCATGACAGTCGGAGAGCAGATCATGGAGCCGTATATTCAGCATTATAAGGTTTCAAAAGCAGAGGCAAAACAGAAAGCAATCGAGATTTTGAAGATGATTTCGCTGCCGTCTCCGGAAGAAAATATGAAGCGGTATCCGCATCAGCTGTCCGGCGGTATGCGCCAGCGTATTATGATTGCGATGGCGCTGATCTGCAGTCCGCGCGTCCTGTTTGCGGATGAGCCAACCACCGCGCTGGATGTGACGATTCAGGCGCAGATTATTGAGCTGATGAATAGCCTGAAGGATAAAGTCGATACGTCGATTGTGCTGATTACACACGACATGGGAGTAGTCGCGAATATGGCGGACCGGATTTACGTTATGTACGCGGGACAAATCGTTGAGCACGGAGACAGCGATACGATTTTCCACAATCCGAAGCATCCGTACACATGGGGGCTTTTGAACAGCGTGCCGCGTCTGGACCGCAGAGTCAATGATGATCTGTATTCCATTCCAGGTACGCCGCCGGATCTGATCGCACCGCCGAAGGGATGCGCGTTCGCGGCCCGCTGCAAGTACGCAATGAATATCTGTAAAGATTGTCAGCCGCCGAAGATTGACTTTGCGGAAAATGAGCATTATGCCTGCTGCTGGCTGAATCATCCGGATTGTATCCGCAGAAACGGAAACACCGCAGGGGAGGGACGCTGATGGAAACGAGAGAGCCGATTCTGGAACTCAAACAGGTAAAAACAACATTTAAGGTTCCGAAGGGAATCCTGAAGGCAGTCAATGGCGTTGATCTGACGATTTATAAGGGAGAAACGGTCGGACTGGTCGGAGAATCCGGCTGCGGAAAAAGTACGCTCGGAAAGACAATTATGCGTCTGTACCGCCCGGACGAAGGACAGGTGCTGTTTGAAGGCCGTGATATCTGGACATATCGCGGAAAAGAAAAGAAGGAATATACCAAGAATGTACAGATGATCTTCCAGGACCCATACGCCTGTCTTGACCCGTTAAGCGTGGTCAGCGACATTGTAGCGGAGGGAATGAAGATCCATAAGATGTACAAGGGACAGGAGCTGGAAGACCGGGTGTTGGAGCTTCTGCAGATGGTTGGTCTGAACAAGGAGCATGCAAGTCGTTTCCCGCATGAGTTTTCCGGCGGACAGAGACAGCGGATCGGAATTGCCCGCGCGCTGTCGCTGGAGCCGAAGCTGATTGTCTGCGATGAGCCGATCTCCGCGCTGGACGTATCCATTCAGGCGCAGGTTGTCAACCTGTTGAAAAAGCTGCAGCAGGAGATGGGTCTGTCGTACCTGTTTATCACGCACGATCTGTCGATGGTCCGCCAGATTTCCAATCGGATCGCGGTTATGTATCTTGGTTCGTTGGTTGAAATTGCGGACAGCGAGGATATTTATATCAAGAACCGCCATCCATACACAAAGGCGCTGCTGTCAGCAATCCCGATTGCGGATCCGACGGTTGAGCGGGAGAGAAAGCGTATCCTTCTGCAGGGCGATGTACCAAGTCCGGTGAACCTGCCGGAGGGCTGCAATTTCTGCAACCGCTGCCCGTACGCAACGGACCAGTGCCGCAAGACAAAGCCGCAGCTGAACGAAATCGAGCCGGGACACTTTGTTGCCTGCCATCGGGCAAGCGAGATGTAACAATCAGGTTTCAGTCAGGAACCGGTCAATGTAAACGGCGGCCTGAAGCTGAAACAGGGTATCGGAGTTTTCAAGAGAAATGCCGAGCAGCTTTTCAATTTTTTCAAGGCGGCCGAGCAGAGTATTGCGGTGAAGAAACAGCTCGCGGGCTGTCTGTACCTTGTTGTAACGGCAGGACAGGAAGGTGCAGAGGGTTTCATACAGAAAGCTTTCATGCGCGCGGTCATATTCCTTCAGCGGATCGAGAAAGCGCGCCGCGTATTCCTTTGGAACGGAAGCAAGCGGAATTTCAAACAGCAGCTGGTAGAAACCGAGATCGTTATAAGAGATGATCCGGCGGCTGTCATTGATCAGTCTTCTTGCCAGCAGGCAGCGCTTCGCGTGTACAAAGGAATCGCGGATACCGGTCAGGCGGTAGCAGACATCGCCCTTTCCGACAAGAAAGCGGGTTCCTGGATACTGCGATTCCATTCGGCTGCACAGTGATTCAAAGAAACGGTCGGCTTCCTGCTCCTTGGCCTTGGTATTGACCGGAAGGACAAAAATGTTGGAATTATCCTTTCCGATATGCCAGGTGTTGCTGAACTTCTTGTGAATGAGGTAGGAAAGTTTAGTTGACAGCATGCGGTAAAACTCGGATGGCGTTTCCATAAAATAGGAACCGTGTTCCGCCTCCTGTTCCTGAAAGTACGAATCGGCATTGATCATTTCAAAGACATAAATGCAATACTGCCAGCTGGGCAGATAGCCGAGAAACAGCGCTTTGTTCAGCGTGGAAAGATCATCAAAATCGATATCCCCGAAGAACAGGGAATACAGGAACATGTTGCCGTCGGCGGTGTTTTTTTCCCGCTCCTGGACCAGATTGATGATGTCTTTGGTGATGGAATTGACATAGGCAAGGCTGGTATGGGAAAAGACCGGAATAGCGAGCTCGTCGGCAAGGCGGCGCAGATCATCATCCAGGTTTTCTTCCAGAATATAGTGGCGGCCGACCAGAAACAGGATGCCCGCGGCATCGTTTTGGGCGGCTTCGCGGACCAGCTGCTGCAGTTCCACTTTTTCGACAACGGAGTTCGCACCGTAGTAAATTAGAAATTCTCCGCCGCTGACCCATTCGCCGATGGGCGGGCAGAGGATGACATAGGGCCAGGTAACGGTCCTGGACAGTCCTGCCGCTCCGCCGATCAGCTTCATGTGCGAGAGCGACGGCAGGGCCAGCAGATCCTTGGTTGAAGTCATAAAAATACCTCCTCATCCGGCAGACATGTTCTGCATGGGAGAGGCTGCCGGAACTGTTTACAAGTGTATGCGATCCGGCAGAAAAATGCAAGTGTGAGCCTGAAAAAGGTTTCCGCCCAGTCCAGCAGAAACGTTACTGTTCACACTACGCTCAAACAGTAACGCAGAAACAGGAGGAAAAAACACAATGAAAACAATTTTATACGGAAGAGTGATTGACGCGGTTGCTGATGAGGCAATTGAGAACGGAATGGTAGTTGTTGAAGGCGAGAAAATCATCTATACAGGCGCGCGCGGCGGCTATCAGCCGGACGGAACGGAGACGGTATATGAGCCAGAAAACGGAACCATTATGCCGGGCTTTATTGACGCGCACGCGCATCTGAACGGGACGGAGAGCGTACACCGCAGCGGCGATACGCCGTACGAGCTGCTGCTGACAACGGTTCGTGATCTGAAGGATCTGGTAGACGCGGGCGTGACCGGCGTGCGTGAGATGAGCGCATTCGGAGGCGCGCTGAAAAAAGCAATTGAGGCTGGAAATATCACGGGACCGCGCATCATGCCGGGCGGTCGTGTGATGAGCATTTCCTCCGGACACTGCGACTTTGATCCAACACTGACTCCGCAGGAGACAAACCGCCGCGATCTGACCGGCTGTCTGGTAGACGGACCGGAGGACTGCTACCGGATGACGAGACAGCAGTTTCGGGAAGGCGCGGAATTTATCAAGATCTGCGCGACTGGCGGCGTATCCTCCGCAGTGGATGATTTTAATGACATTGAATTTTCTCCGGAGGAGATTAAGGTTATCGTTGAAGAAGCAGCAAGACACAACACGTATGTAACCGCGCACTGCACCGGAACCGAAGGAACCAAGGCGGCAATCCGGAACGGTGTTAAGTGTATCGAGCATGGTGTGCTTTTGGACGAGGAATGCGTGCAGATGATGGCGGAAAAGAACATTCCGTTAGTAACCACGCTGTCGGTATCGCTTGGACTTGCGGATATGACCGGTCTTCCGGATTATATGATGCGCAAGGCGAAAAAGCTTGGAGACGCGTCGAAGCATTCCTTTGCGCTGGCGCATCAGTACGGCATCCGTGTCGCGCTTGGAACGGATTACTCCAACTCTCCGAACACGCCGTTCAAGGAAATCGGAAAGGAATTTTACAGCCTGACCCGGTGCGGCTACAGCAACATGGAAGCGATCAAGGCGGGCACCATCAACGGCGCGTACCTGATGAAGAGCGCGGATAAATTCGGCAGCCTGGAAGCTGGAAAGCTGGCGGATCTAGTCATTGTAAACGGCAATCCGCTTGAGGACATTAAGCTGCTGGCAGATGCGGACAACATTGGCCTGGTTATGATCGGCGGAGACGTTAAGAAAAATATACTGTAAACGGAAATCAGATATTCGCAGACCGTTTTGTTGCGCAGTCCGGTACAGGGGCGGCAGAATAGAAAATACCGGCTGCAGTGTGCCGGCGGAAAGGATGAGCATATGATTCGGAAGGAAGAAATTACGCGGGTACTGGAAGCGGCGTCCGCGCGGGGAATTGAATTTGCGGAGCTGTTTCTGGAGGACAGGGAAGAAACGAATATTCCCTGTGTGGAACGTGCGGTGCAGGGGGTAAAAAGCTTGAGAATTTACGGCGCGGGCCTGTATCTGATTCAGGGACTGCAGAATGTTTACCTGTATACGAATCAGGTGACGGAGGCGGCGTTGATGGAGTTAGTGGAGCGCGGCGCGCAGATGCTGGAAGTGAAGGCAAGGGCAGCGGCGGCCGGTCTGGTGCTGACCGAGCGCAGTTGGCATAATCCGTGTCCGGTGGTAAGATATCCGTCCATGGTCAGAAACCAGGATAAGATCCGGGTGCTGATGCAGGCAGACAAGGCGGCAAGAAGCGCCGGCGTCAATGTCCGTTCTCTGAATCTGAATTACTTTGATACCGATCAGCGTGTGCTGATTGCCAATACCGAGGGACTTTACACCACGGACCGCCGTGTAACGAGCCGGCTGCGGATGCAGGCAGTGGTTGCGGACGGCGCGGACGCGTACGGAACCTGGGACGATTATACAAAGGCGCAGGGGTTTGAGGCATTTGAAGATGAAGCGGCTTATACCGGATTTGCGCAGGATATGGTACAGCGGGCTGACCGGATCCGCACGGCGGAGACGATCAAACCGTGCATAGTTCCGGTTGTACTGGCGGCGGGCGGCTGCGGAACGCTGTGGCATGAAAGCTGCGGCCATTCGCTGGAGGCGATTGCTATCGTACATAAGTCGAGCGCATTTGTCGGCAAGATCGGAGAAAAAGTAGCAAGCGATAAGGTGACACTGGTAGATGACGGAACGATTCCGGGACAGTATGGTTCCGCAGCAATTGATGACGAGGGGCATCCGAGACAGCGCAACGTGCTGATTGAGAACGGTGTGCTGAAGACCTATATGTGCGACCGTTACTATGGAAAGCTGCTCGGCATGGAGAGTACCGGAAGCGGCAGACGGCAGAATTATACCTATGCGCCGGTATCGAGAATGACCAATACCTGTCTGGCGGAGGGAACGGATGATGAGGATGAAATCCTGAGCTCGGTGGATGAAGGACTTTATGTTGAGAGCATTGGCGGAGGCTTTGGCGGCATGCAGTTTTCACTGGAGGTCAAGGAAGGCTTCTGGATTAAAAACGGAAAACTCGGACGTCAGGTGAAGAATATTATGCTGACCGGAAACGGAATCGATGTGATTAAGCGGATTGACCGGGTTGGCAAAAAGATGAAATACGAAAAGGGCGGCTTCTGCGGAGCGTCGTCTGGACTGGTTCCGACGACAACGCCGCAGCCAATGGTGCGGATTTCCAGTATGGCGATCGGCTGAGAAAGGGAGGCAGAAATCAGATGAAGGAACTGGAGCAATATCGAAAAGCACTGAAGAAGCTTCCGGAGGGATGCACGGCAGCGGAAGCAGAGGCAGAAAAAGAGGAACGGCTTTTGGTGGAAATGAGCGGCACAGCGCTTGGACGGATGAGCTGCAGCGAGCAGACAGAATTGTTTGTGCGCGCTTCCGGTGAAAAAACAGGACTGGTATATACCCAGAAGCTGGATGAAGACGCAGAGGAAGTGCTGAAGCAGGCGTTAAAAAACAGCGAAGTTTCTGCAAGCAAAGAGCCGGAACTGATGAGCAGCCCGGTACTGTGGGAGGGGAAAACACCTTCACAGACCGCGCAGAAGCTGGTTTCCGTAAAGGCGTTAAAGGCGGCAGCGGCAGCGCTGGCAAATGCGCTGCATGAGGAAGCGGAGCGCGAGCAAAAGCAGTACGGCGGCGAGTTGGAACAGATCCAGCTCAGTGTAAGCCAGGTCATTCAGACGATTGGCGTTGTGAACTCGAATGGTGTGGATCAGACCTCTTCGTCCTGCCGGTTTACGGCAGAAGTAGGGACTGGCAGCGGCTACAATGAGCAGATTTCATCCCTGACGTTAGAGGGACTGACAGCAGAGCCGATGCTCCGGAGCATGCGTCAGAGACAGCTGATCCGCCAGCCGCAGATCCAGGCAGAGCCGGGCATATACCGCGCGGTGCTGTCATCCAATACGGTCAACAACATTCTGATTACCGCATGGCAGATGTTTACGGCGCGCCGGGCACAGACTGGGAGTACGCCATTTGCCGGAAAGGAAGGTCAGCAGATTTTTTCCCCATGTGTGACGATCCGTGATTACTGCGGAGGTCCGGACACGAAAAACAGCGTACCGTGCGGATATTCCTGGGGAATGGACTGCGAGGGTGTTCCGGCACAGGATACGGTGTTGGTGGAAAATGGTGTTCTGAAAACATGGATGAACAATCTGGCGACAGCAAAGGCCGGGGCAATGGAGTCTGCCGGAAATGCCGGACGGCGCACGCTGTTAAGCGGAAATATTCATACCGATATGGCAGTCATGCCGAAAAACTTTACGATTGAGTCAGGAAACGCGACGCTGGAGGGGCTTCTGGCGGCATGCGGTGACGGTATCTATATTTTTGAAAACTACGACCAGTTCCATTCACTGAATGTTGTCAGCGGCGATTTCGCGTTTCCGTGCAAGGCGCTGCGCATCAAAGACGGCAGACCGGTCGGGCTGATGAGCGGACTGACCATGAACGGAAACGTCAGGGATCTGTTTGCAAAGGTGGAGCTGCTTGGGTGTGACCGGGTAATTGATCCGATGGCAATGTATGAGAGCTATACCGTATCAGGACCGGCGATGCTGGTTTCGGAATTAAAAATCAGCGGGTGAAAAGGGAGGAAAGGCAATGGAAATTATTGAGCAGGAGCAGGTCAGAGAGATTCTGCAGCCGAAGGCGTGTATTGAATTGATGAAGGAAGCAATGGCGGGGCTGGAAAAGGGAGAATACGCACAGCCGCCGCGTTTGATTACGATTATGCCGAATACGGCAAAGTTTGGCTTCATGCCGGCATATGTTGGAGATTATTTCGGCGCGAAGGTGATTTCTGCGTTTGCTCCGAACATGGGAACCGAGTATCCGTCCCACATCGGCTATGTCATGCTGTTTGAATCGCAGCACAGCACGGTGGCAGGCATGATCGAGGCAGGAAGTATCACAGAGATCCGTACCGGCGCAGTCAGCGCGGCGGCAACTGATCTGCTGGCAAGAAAGGACGCGCACCATCTGGCGCTGATCGGCGCAGGCGCGCAGGCACGTTCCCATCTTGCGGCAATCCGCGAGATCCGTGAGATTACCGCAGTAACGGTATATGATCTGTTCCCGCAGGCGGCAGAGCGCTTCAAGAAGGAAATGGAAGCGAAGTACGGTGTCCCGGTCACGGTATGCGGTACCGTTGCAGAGACGGTTAAGGATGCGGATATCATCTGCACAGTCTCTCCGTCTAAGGAGCCGTCGCTGTTTGCGTCGATGGTAAAGCCGGGAACGCATATCAATGCGGTCGGAACCTTTACACCGACCACCAGAGAGGTTTCTTCTGACCTGGTAGCCGTCTCCCGTCTGTATTCCGATCAGACCGAAGCGACAAAGAGGGAAAGCGGCGAATACCTGATTCCGCTGCAGGAGGGACTGATCAAGGAAGATCATATCGTAGGCTCAATCGGCGAGCTGCTGCTTGGAAAGGTAAGCGGAAGAACTGACGACAGCCAGATTACAATGTTTGACGCGCTGGGACTGGCAATTGAGGATGTTGCCTGCGCAAAATATGTATATGAAAGGGCCAAGCACTGAGCGTGCGCGGCAGAGTGACTGTCATGGGATTCGATTTTGATACGCCGGTGATGCGCCGGAACGCAAATTTGAAGCGGGTGATGACGCCGGGGGAGGTAGTGGAAGCCGGACATATCAGCCTGGACGGCGCGGAGCCGGATTTCAAAACGGCTCCGGTGATTGAAGAGGCAATGATCCGGTTCGCGAAAAACGGACTGTACGGATTTACGATCTGTGACGATACATACCGCCAGGCAGTTGTCTGGTGGATGGAGCACAGCCGCGGTGTGCAGATTTCTCCGGACTGGATTGTAACGACGCTCGGAACCATTTATTCCGCGGCAACGGCAATCCGGCTCTGCTGTCCGGATGAGGGGCAGGGAATCATCATCACAACGCCGGTGTACAATCGCTACAAGCAGGCGGCGGACCGGCTGTACCGCCGGACGACCGAGTGTCCGCTGATTTTGGAAAACGGCAGTTACCGAATGGATTTTGACGCAATCGAAGCGGCGATGAAAGATTTGTCCAACCGCCTGTTTATCCTCTGCAATCCTCATAATCCGATCGGCCAGATCTGGAAAACAGAAGATCTGGAGCAGCTTGCCGCGCTTGCCGCACAGTATGATGTGACCGTATATTCAGATGAAATCTTTGCAGATAACTGTTACGGTGGAAGAACATGCCCGTGTTATCTGGATATCAAAGGAGCAAAGGAGCATGCGATTGTGGCTACCTCGCTTGGCAAATCATTCGGATTTACCGGAGTCAATCATGCCAATATCCTGATTGCGGATGAAAAGCTCCGGGAGCGTTTCACTGACCGCAGAACCAGAGACCATTACGGCAGTCTGGATCCGATGGTATACGAATGTGTGCTTGCTGCCTGCAGCGAAGAAGGCAAAGCATGGGTAGAAGCGTCAAACCGGTACGTTGAGAATAACATGAATCGCCTGCGTGAGTTTTTTGCTCAGACAATGCCGAAAGTACGCGTTTACGGCGGTGAGGGCGCGTACGTCCTGTGGATTGACTGGTCCGCATATTTCGACACGGAAGAAGCGCTGCAGAATTTTCTGGTAAAAGAGGCGCACGTCTGCCTGGGCGAGGGAAGCGATTACGACTGTCCGCTGTTTACCAGAATCTGTATGGCAACGCCCGCAGCATGTTTAGAGGATACCCTTCAGGCGATCAGAGCGGCGGCAGAACGTTGCATTTTTGTAGCAGAATAGTAAGGAAAATGTAATCAAAGCTCAAAGATAATTTTCAAAATCTGTGGTATGATAATAAAAGAGGACAGTTGGAGCCGGCGCAAGCCGGCTCTTACATGCTGTGCCGGAAAATAACTGTATACTTGTGTCTGCGCGGACAGGGAAAATTCCAGCAGGAGATTTGCCCGATCCGAAAAAAGCGGAAGAGGATGCAGAAATAGAGGATGATCAATGAGAAAATTACAGAAGCAGATATTGGGATTGCTATTGTTTGTGTCGGTATCAACAGCCGGCTGTGGGATGTTTCAGAGCGGGCCGACGATTCCGGCAATGCTTGAAAGTGGAGAAACCGGAACCTGGACAGCGGAAGGCGGGACATTGGTGGATGATGACGCAGATGAAGCGGAAGCCGGTTCGCGGACATCAGGAAAGGAATCCGGAGCGGATGACGCTGTGCAGACCGGGGAGGCCGGAGCAGACAGCGGGGATGGGCAGGCATTGGATTCTGCGAAAACCGGAAAAACAATGGCAGACGGAATGCATGTGTCGAAAGAGAATCAGAAGCTATACCGGACGGACGCGGATGGAAATCCGGCAGATGGCTGGCACACGGAAGAAGATGGAAGTATTGGATATTGTGTGGACGGCTATCTGCTGACCGGATTTCAGGAGATTGATGGCTTCAGTTATCTGTTTTCGGATGCCGGAGTCATGCAGACCGGCGCGTATACGATGGATGATGGCACATTGTTAATGTTTACGGACGATGGAAAGCAGTACATTAATTCCGAATATATGACAGCAGACGGAACCTTGTACTTCTTCGGAAATGATGGAACACCTGCTCATGGAGAGGTAACGTTTCTGGACGGAAGCAAGGGATATGCCGATGAAAACGGAATTTTGTATACCGGTTGTCATCTGATCAGTGGGCTGGTGTATCATTATTCCAAAACCGGCCGTCTGATCCGCACCGTAGACCCGGCAAAGCCAATGGTTGCGCTGACATATGATGACGGTCCGAGTGAAAATGTGGACGAGCTGATTTCGCTGCTGCAGGACAACGGTGGTCTGGCTACGTTTTTCCTGTTGGGAAAGAACATTGTCAACTATCCGGAGCGGGTTGCCCGGATTGCGGACAGTGGCAATGAAGCGGCAAACCATACATACAATCATGTGAAGCTTACGGACCTGAACATGGACGCGACAATCAGCGAAATCGGCGGAAACAGCGATCTGATTGAGTCCCTGTGCGGCATCCGCCCAACGGTAGTGCGTCCGCCGAGAGGCGTGTATGATGATGCATCGTGCGCGCGAGCTGCGGCGGTGGACAATGGATATCCGCTGATTTACTGGTCGATTGATACCCGTGACTGGGAGCACCGTGACGCGGCAAAGACGGTAGAAACGATCCGTTCCGAGGTGCGGGATGGTTCCATCATTTTGATGCATGATCCGGAAAAGTCATCCATCGAAGCGTCAAAGGTGATCATTCCGGAGCTTGTCAGCGAAGGCTATCAGCTTGTAACTGTGACGGAAATGGCGACCGGACGCGGCGGTATGAAGCCGGGGAAAATTTACTATTCCTTCTATCCGGAGGACGTAACGATCGGGTCGGATGGATCAGGAAATACGGCGAGTACTACAGTGGATGCGGTGGAAAATGGCGGCGGAACAGAAGGTACTGCGGCTGCGAACAGCGGCGAAGAGCAGCAGTCCGATACGCCAAATGACGCGCAGATCGCGGAAACAGAAAATACGGCTGCAGAGTCCATTGCGGCTGCTGAAAATGGAGAAACGCAGACTGCGGAAAACGGCGGGCAGACTGGGCAGACGTCGGAAGAAACAACATCGGCGAACGGCGGCAGTACGTCCAGACCGGGGTACAACGTACCGTATGGAGAGCTGCAGATTGAGTTTCCGCAGATTCAGTAACGGAAACTCTGGATGTCAAA
>CAJMMH010000002.1 GCA_905214365.1 uncultured bacterium | reverse complement strand
CCGGCTCGGTACCGATGTAGTACGCGGTTCCCTTGCCGTAGGAATTGCGGGTCAGGCACGGCATTCCCGCGTAAAAATCGCTCTCATAGGAAGCCAGAACCTCTGCCTCTCTCGCGTGAAGCAGATCGCACAGGAACGTACAGGAATAAGAGCCCTCCGGCAGCGGCATGGTTCCGTTCATTACCATGCGGTTGCTTTCGTCCGGGCGAAGCGCATCGACTTCCTCTACCCAGATACCAAGCACATCCTTCAGCTGACCCGGATACTCACCAAATACGCAGCGGTCATTCTCATCAACCAGACCGGACATTACTGTCGTAATCAGAGTCTTTCCGTTCTTTACGAACTCAGTCAGACGCGGCGCAACTCCTTCCTTGGTCATGTACAGCATTGGTGCAACAATCAGATCATAACCATCAAACGAAGAAGTCGGATTCAGGATGTCCACCGGGATGTTTCTGCGGTAGAATGCATGATAGTAGCGGGAGAAGGTCTTTAAGTAGTCCATGTCCTTGCTCGGACCGCTTGCCAGCTCCAGCGCCCACCAGTTGTTCCAGTCAAACAGCATGCCGACCTTTGCCGGTGTGCGCGCCTGCAGGAAGGTATCTCCGATCTTCTGCAGCTCATGTCCAAGCTTCTCCGACTCACGGAAGACACGGGTATTGTCGTGTCCGGCATGGCTGATAATCGCTCCGTGGAATTTCTCCTGTCCGGCAATCGACTGTCTCATCTGGAAGAACAGACAGGTATCCGCGCCGTGCGCCATTGCCTGATAGCTCAGCAGACGGACCTCGCCCGGACGCTTTAACTTGTTGTACGGCTGCCAGTTCTGCTGGTTCGGGGACTGCTCGGTCAGTACATAAGACTGTCCGCCCTTTAAGCCGCGCATGATATCATGCTTCATTGCTACAAAATATGACGGATCGGTCGGCCACGGATAGTTATCCCAGCCGACAACATCCAGATGCTTTGTCATCTCAAACTGATCCAGCTTCTTGATGTAGCCAGACATGTTGGTCTGGACCGGAATCTCCGGATTGTACTTCTTCAGCACACGGTACTCATTCATAAAGCACTCAGCGGTGGAATCAGTGACAAACCGCATATAATCCAGCTGGATTGCCGGGTTAAACCGATAATCGTCGTTGAGCTCGGTCGGCAGCGTTACCTCTTCAAAGCTGGTAACAATTCTGCCCCAGAAGGTGGTGTGCCAGCGCTTATTCAGCTCCTGTACGGAACCGTAGCGGCGGCGCAGCCACAGACGGAACTTCGCCTGACAGGTCGGGCAGTAGCAATAGGTTCCATATTCATTCGAAACATGCCACATTGCCAGCGCCGGATGATGCGCGTAACGCTTCGCAAATTCCTCGGCAATCGCTGCCGCGCGCTCGCGGTACTTTAAGCTGTTGACACAGAAGAATACACGCATGCCGTGGGTACGCTTTCTTCCCTGAATGTCAACCGGAAGCACCTCCGGATAGCGGGTAGACAGCCATGCCGGCTGCGCGGTGGTCGGAGTTGCCAGGCACACATAAATGCCGTTTGCCCAGATCTGGTCAATAATCTTATCCAGCCACTCAAAATCATAAACGCCTTCATCCGGCTCTAGCTTTGCCCAGGAGAATACCGGCAGTGTCAGCAGGTTGATGCCCGCCTTCTTAAACAGCCTCATATCCTCCGCAATTGTTGCCTCATCCCACTGGTCGGGATTGTAATCTCCTCCGTAATAAATCCGATCTGCCTGTTTCATGCTCATCTGCTCCTCTTTATTTTTTTTATATGTGTTTCCAAAATCTCTTATGCACTGGCTTTGCGGCTGATTTTCCGCCTTTTACTCTGCCGTGTACCGTTCAAGTACCGGATCTGCCAGCAGGCCGGTTCCGCCTACCTGAAGATGGGTGGACGCGCCGTCTTTGCGCTTCCATACCAATGTTGTCGCGAACTCGATCCGCAGCGTATTTTCTCCATCCTTCAGCGCATTTGTAATATCCGTTCTGCCGGGGAACCCTGCCTGATAACCGCAGTCGATTCCATTAACAAAGATCTGTGCGGTATCACCGCCCTCCGGCAACTTCAGGAAGTAGCGGCTTCCTGCCTCTTTCTTCACTGTCATTGCGGAATCATACCGGTAAAAGCCGGTAAACGTCGGCGTCATCTCCGGTCCGTTCATATTTTTCAGCTCACCCGGTCCAAATACCGCAATCGGCTCAAATTCGCCGTAATGCAGCTCGTCCGCGCGGCCAACCTCCCAGGTCAGCGGCTGCGGCTGCGCTTCTGCAAGAACCAGTCTCTTCTGGCTGCATTCTGTCTTCTCCAGAACAAAGAACTGTGCCTCGCCTGCTTCCAGATGAACAGGCAGCTTTCCCTGCTCCAGTCCGAAGGAAACCGACGTATTGCTCCACGGATCATACTGAGCTGCGGACGCAAACAGCGTGCCGTCCTCATCCGCGGAAACAATCAGCTCCGCTTCCACAGTCTCTGCCAGATTCTCGTTGAACAGCATACAGATCTTTGCTCCGCCCTGCTCGGTTACATAAACGCGCAGTCCTTTCCGAATCTTTGCTGCCTCTGCCGAAGCTTTCTCTCTGTCTGCCGCATCTGATCCTGTCATTTCTCTTCCGACAGTCACGCCGTCCGTACACTCCGGAAGCATCGTCACCTGAACCTGCGTCCTGCACTCTTTGCGGACACGATCTGCCAGTTCCTTCAGCGCTGCCGGGCGAACTGCCTTTGCGAATGCTTCCGGAAGCGGTTCTCCGTGCGTATCTGTCTCTGCCGTCTGATCGACCGCGTAAACCGGAAGTCCCTCTGCTGCCGCGCGGATCACAAATTCCGCCGCCGCGCGGTCCTCGCATGCCGCTCCCGGAAGTACCAGACAGCGGTACTTCATCCCGTTGATTACCAGGCAGCCGTCCTCAACCTTCGCCTCTTTTTCTGTCAGCGCCTGAACCGGAACAATATCGCAGTCAATCTGCGCTTCCATCAGCTCGCGCATTGGCTTCTGGCTCAGCTGGTATGGCTTTCCGCTCCACTCGGACTCCGCGAAATAAAGAACTGCCGCGTCCGACAGCGGCTGTCCGCCGGTCAGTAACTGCGCCGCGCGCTGCATATAGCGCATCAGATGCGTAAATGCCGGGAACTGCGGATTGTTTCCCCTCGCGTAAAAATGCGGCGGGCAGTCACGGTCCGGATACGTCATGGAAAACGCGTGCGGCGTAAACTCATTGATGCCGCGCACCAGCATATGATTGGTCAGCCACTTCATAAACGAAACGCCTTCCGCCCAGCCATAGTTGCCGAAAATCTCGCAGAGAGCGCGATTCTTCTTTTTCGGGTCCAGATGGGACGCAGAGCTTCCGAGCTTTGCAAGCGCATAATGGAAGAACTCGCCGTCGCCGTCTCCGGCAATCCATTGATGGATCTTTCCGGTAAAGCCAGGCACAATCTGATGATGCACTACATCAACGCCCGCCATATGCTGACCCTTCATCTCCTTGAAATAATGGCCGATGCTGCAGGCAAGCCTTGTATGCGCATTGTCATCCTCAATGATATGTCCGATATACTCCACGCCATGATCGCTGCACCAGTTTCCGACCTGCCCGGAAAAGCAGGTATAAACCAGATCGGTCAGATGCTCCATGTACTGCGCGCGCACTTTTGATGTCTTCTCTCCCATCTCATACCACAGCGCCGGAAGATTCTGCGCAAAATCAGCCTTCCATTCGCTGCGCAGCAGCTTCTCCAGCTCGCCGCTCCACGGCAGGCGCACATCCCGGCGTCCAAGTCCCGCGTCAAACGGATAGCCGTTGATGTTGCCAAGTTCCGGCTCGTCTGAGAAAAATCCGGCAATCGTGCTGCCAAAGTACGACGCATAATGCTCATAATGCTTTTCATACACTTCATCCAGCAATACGCGTACGGACCGGCTGTCGATCAGATTCATATAGTGTTCTCTGCCGCCGCCCTTCCGGGTTGTAAACAGAATAAACAAGCGGTATGCCCCATCCGGCAGATCAAAGTAAACAAATCCGTCCCGGTAGGAATCGGTCAGATCGATGACTCCTTCCCCGCTTACCGCCAGGGTATCCGTATCCGGCTTCGGGCACGCCAGAATCGCAATCAGCTTTCCGTCCGGCTGCATGAAATTCTCCGCCAGCACCGCTCCGTTTTTGCACGGTCCGATGATATCCATATGGCGCTCCGCCAGATACACCTTTTGCAGCTCCGGATGCCGCTCAAAGCCTCCGTTCGCGTATCCGGTCGGGAACTTCCTGTCATCCAGAATCCAGAGCTTCAATCCGCGTTTCTTTGCCTCCGGAACCAGATAATCCATCGTCTCCCACCAACGCGGGCCGCAGAAATCCGGATACGGTCTTGACTCCAGACAGATCTCCCGGATGCCGCATGCCTCAATCTGATCCAGCTCCTCGCGGATTGTCAGATTGTCCTCTCCCTTCATCCAGAGAAACGGAAGAATATGGCTTCCGCATTCTCCGTGCTGTATCTCTTCCAGTCGCTTATTCATAATTTCACTCCTGTGCGTTCATTTTCCGTCCGCGCCGCCGGCCGCCGATACATCAGCCGCATGCTGCACTCACGGCGGCGCTGCCGTTTACGCTTCTTCTGTGTATGATACCATATATGTGTACGTTCCGGAACCGACAGTTTCATCTTTTTTGCCGTCAGCGGAACAAAGTCTTGCCGTTGTGTTGGGCGGGATCACTGCTGTCACGCGCACCGCGTCTCCTTCGCGTTCCCAGTCAACGGAAATGGTTCCATACGGATGCTTCATGCGCACGCTGCAGCTGCCGGTTCCCTTTGACGGATGCGGGCAGATCGTCAGCACATCAAAGTCCGGATTGGTACGGATGCTTCCAATGCCGCCAAGCCCCGCGTAAAACCACTCGTCAATGCTTCCGAGCATCAGATGATTCTGCGATCCGTGCGGGCGCTTCGGGTCCGGGCCGTCCCACTCTTCGGTCAGTGTTGTCGCGCCGTTGACTACCTGGTAGCCGTATCCCGGTGTTTCCGTGATATTGGTCATTGCATTGAGCACATCACTCATGCCGTACTTCATCAGTGCCGCAACCAGATACGGATGTCCGACATCTCCGGCGGTAATCGCATAGCCGCGCTTTACAACCTCATCCCTTAACTGCCGCACCGCCTTTTCCTCATACTCCGCCGGAACCAGTCCCGCCATCAGGCTCATTGCCTGGCACGCCTGGCTTCCATTCGCGTAACGTCCGGTCTGATCATCCAGAAACTGCCGGTTATATTCTTCATATACCAGTCTGCGCTGTTCCGCGTATGCCTTTTCATCCTCTGTCCTTCCGGTCTGACGCGCTGCCTCCTCCAGAATGCCAAGATCAATATAATAAATGCAGGTCGCAGTGACCGGAACCGGCGTATTCTGGGAATACGGGGTGCACGGGCCGATATCCAGCCAGTCGCCGAGGCCATGATGAAGCACGCCGTGCCAGGTCTTTGAGGTCAGGTAATCCGTATATTTCTTCATTACCGGATACCAGTCCTCAAGCACCTTTTTATTTCCGTACTTTGCATACAGATGCCACGGATTCAGTACAATTGCGCTGCCCCATTCCGGTGAATCCAGAAATCCTTTATGCCACTTATCAAATCCGGTTACATACTCCGGGCAGATATCAGCAACCAGGCCGTCCGGGCGCTGCGCATCCGCCATATCCTGCTCGGCCTTTTCATACAGGCTCTGCAGATCAAAACTGCACAGCATCGCCGGTCCGATCAGATGCGTTTCCTCCAGCCACGGAAGCTTCTCCCGGTGCGGGCAGTCGGTAAAGTAGCTCTTGATGTTGGACAGCATTGCCTGGCGGATGATCGCGTGAATCTGATTAAACAGCTCATTGGAGCAGAAAAAGCTTCCGTTTTCCTCCAGATCCGGATAGATAAACTCTCCGGTCATCGCCTCAATAATCGGAAGAACAGTTTCTTTTTCTGCAGCTTCCAGTCCGTCCGACGCTTCGCATACACAGCTTTCAGCGGCTTCCGCGGCCTTCGCCGTCCCCGCCCAGTCCGCGCCTTCAACTTTCACATAACGGAATCCGGTATAGGTGAAATCCGGGGCAAATTCCTGCTCTGCCTGTTCATTGCAGATGTACGTCCACGCGTAGCCCTTTCCGGTTACACGCTGATCCGGCTCACCGTCCGGCGTCAGGATTTCCGATGGCATCATCACAATCTTTTTTCCTGCCATCGCTCCGTTAGTGCGGATGCGGACGCGGACCCAGCCGGAAAAATTCTTTCCAAGATCATACAGGTACGAGCCGTCCGGCCGCTTTGTCACGGAAACTGGCTGATACGTTTCCTTCACACGCATCGGCGCGATTGCTTCCGCACGCAGAACCATCTTTGGAGCCTCTGCCTCGCGTGCCTGTTCCCAGCCCTTCTCCTGAATCAAATCCATAAATCCGGGCATCGACGTATTCTCCCATGGAATCCGTCCATCATAATCCTCGCCGCCGTAAATACAGCAGAATGTAATCGGGCTTTTGCCTGTCTGCCAGGTTCCGTCTGTTCCAATTTCCTCTCTCTGCCCGTCTTCGTAAATAATACGCAGTGACGCCAGAAGCTTCCGATCCCCGTACACCCGTGGGAAATACACATAACGTCCACCCGGCACACGGTACATGCCGTCACCAACCTTAATAGAAACCGCGTTGATTCCCGTCTGGAGCAGTCCAGTTACATCATATGCCGAATACAGGCAGGATTTGTGATAGTCTGTCCATCCAGGCTCCAAAACCGCGTCAGTTACCGCACATCCATTAATCCGGCATTCATGCTGCCCCAGTCCGCAGACATACAGTTTCGCTGACGCGATCTGCACTCCTGCTTCAAATTCTTTCCGGTACAGATGATATCCTTCCTCCTGATTTTCCGTAATCCAGTCCGCATGCCAGTCCTTTGGCGAAAACAACGCTGTCTCGAACCAGGTATCCGGGGAAATCACCGCTTCTGTCTGCCCCTCTGCCGTTACTTCCACATTCCAGCGGTAGCGGCTGTCGCTCTCAAGCGGCTCACCCTGATAGGAAACCTGCGTCATTTTCCTTTCTTCTGTCAGCCCGCTGTCCCAGACCAGGCGCTCATCCTGCCCCCGGTCAACCTTCCACACCCGGATCCGGCTGCTCTTCTGATACCAGTTTGTTTCTTCAGTCTCCGCTCTCCAGGAAAAACGCGGCTTCTTCACATCCACATTAATCGGTGAGATCCGGTTTTCTGTTCTCAAATCCACAATTTGCATTCATTTTTCCTCATTCATTTCCTAAAGTGTGTCAAGCGGATATCCGCAATCTACGCACCCTCACTTTGCGGAAGATTTTTGCCCGCTCTGTCAGCCGCAGCCAGCCGTTTTCCCGCCGATGCGCAGCCATGGGCAAAAACTCCCCCTGACACAGATAAAGGGGCAAACACCGTCTGCCCCTTCATCCATTTCTCTCCTAATTACAAGGAGTCATGTATTTCATTGTTGTAATTACTTTTCCTCTACTGCGGAATTATCGTTCAGCATCTGGATGGTCTCATCGAAATCATCATCAGTCTGAGACTTAACGCCGTCAACATAGGACTGCCATGCAGCATCATCTTCGATATCATACTCGCCGGTGATGAACTTCAGAGCCTCTTCCTTTGCGTAGGTCTCGCATGCGCTTGCAAGCTGAGCCTTTGCAGCTGCCTGATCGGAATCCAGATTCAGAACTGCCGGACGGTCATACGGAGATACGGAATCCTCGCCGCCAAGACGGTCGGACTCAACCCAGTACTTGCCCTCATAGTAGCCATCCTCTGCGTTCCACCACGGCTCGGTTGTAGAAGCAACCTGTACCAGTGCGGAGAAGTTCTGCGGAGTGAACGGAATACCGGTACGGCAAACTGCAGATGCCATGATACCGTAGTCAGCACTTGCGGTAGCCGGAGAATCAGCGTTCATGATCTCATCGCTGAAGGTCTTGGTTCCGTCTTCGTTTACATTATAGGTCATACCTTCAACACCCCAGTTCAGAAGGGTGGTCATCTCGTCAGAATACTGATAGTCGATCATTGCTACCATGTACTCCGGATTCTCTGTTTCAGCGCTGATGAAGATACCCATGTTGGTGTTCAGAGACTTGCCCGGAAGCTTGGAGCCCCACTTCCATGCGGTTCCATAGGTCTCATTCTTCGGCAGATATGCAAGACCCCACTCAATACCGGAGCCCTCAGCAGCTGCGGTGTTCCAGCCGCTTGCAGAGCCGGCCCACAGAGTCGGGCAGATCAGAGCCTTGCCAGTGGAAGCCTTCTCATTTGCCATATTCGTATCAGCGGTAGCAAACTCAGCATCAATGTATCCTGCGTCATACAGGCTCTTCATATACTTTAACATCTCGCGGAAATTGTCCTCGATCGGTCCGAATGCCCACTCAGTTCCGTTCCAGTACAGAGTATCCCAGGTGTGGAAGATACCAACAAATCCACGATAGAACGCATAATCCTTGGTGGAGTTCATGATAACAGACTCAGCATCAACGGTACCGTCATCAATCTTTGCCTTCAGGTCTGCGCACAGCTGAGTGAACTCATCCAGCGTGGTAGCCGGCGTCAGGCCAAGCTGCTGAAGAACATCAAAACGATAAGCAAATGCGGTGAAGGACTGAGCGCCCATGATGTTGTCTTCATTATTCATTGCATCCATGAAGTAGTACATGGAACCGTCTGCGTTGATTGCAACGTTTCTGCCGTTCGGATGACCATCAACATAATCCCAGTAATACTTGATATAATCCTGATAATCAGCAATATTCAGAACAACGCCGTCCTCGCCGTACTTCTGAATTGCAGTACCCTGAGAATACGTGTTTACGTCCGCTACATCATCTGCACCCAGACGAACCAGCTCGTTGTTTCTGTAATCACCCCATGCGGTACGGTTGAAAGTAACCTCAACGTCAACGCCAAGGTAATGCTCCATTGCCTGCTCCCACAGCTGCTGAACCATGGTTCCATCGGAAGACTGGTTGAAATCTGCGATATTTGCCTCAACCTTCAGAACGCCGCCGTCCAGCTCCGGAAGTGTGATTCCGTTGTCTGCTGCTGTCGCATATTTGCTCCAGTCGATCTCCGGAACTTCAGCGTCGGATGCCATAGCCATACCGGACATTGCGCTTACTGCCATCATTCCGGAAAGAATACCAGCACACCACTTCTTTGCTTTTCTCATTTTTGTTTCCTCCTGTCTGCCGCCCAAAGGCGGCATTGAAATTTATATTAATTAGTTAGATCACAATTTTATAAAAGCTGCAGCCTATGCAGCCATGCGTCAGCCCTTGACCGCTCCTACCTGAACGCCCTGCGCGAAATACTTCTGCAGGAACGGGTAGATACACATAATCGGCAGCGCTGTCGCTACAACGCAGGCATACTGAATGTTTAACGTATTCAGCTGTCCGTTGTTCATCATCTCGTTTGCCTGAGCCATGTCGCCGCTTCCAGTCGATGTAAATACGATCTTACGAAGGATCATCTGGATAACCTGCTTCTTGTCATCTGTGATATACAGCAATGCGTCATAGTAGCTGTTCCACATACCAACAACCGCAAACAAACCGAAGCTTGCGTACAGTGCCTTTGACAGCGGAACATAAATCCTGGTCAGAATCTGGAACTCTCCTGCTCCATCGATCTTTGCTGCCTCGCGAACCTCTGCGGAAATTCCCTTATAGAACGCACGGTATACAAAAACATTGTATGCGGACAGGCAGTTCGGAATAATCAGAGCCAGCCAGTTGTTCTTCCAGTGAAGAGTATTTACAACAAGCAGGTAAGTCGGTACAGTACCGCCGCTGAAGAACATTGTGATCAGCAGCAGTGCGGAAATCGGCTTCTTCAGGACGAAATCCGGAACCATCATAACATAAGCCAGCAGGGAGGTCAGCGACAGATTTACTACCGCGAATCCGAGACATACAATTACAGTGTTCAGATATGCCTGCCAGACATTTCCCTCTTCAAATAACAGCTTATAGCCTATTGTATTAAACTCCTTCGGGAACCAGGTAACCTGGCCTGTGGTAATCATTGTATTGCTTGACATTGATACCGCGATTACGTTCAGGAACGGATAGATGAAAATAATTGATGCGAAGATAAAGAATACAACCAGCAGAGCGTCTGCAAAACGATTGCCGATATGGATTCTGTTTTTCTTCTGAGTTTTTACTTCTTTTGCCATCGTTTTCTCTCCTCCTTACCACAAACTGTTTTCCGGGCTCATCTTGCGAACTACCATGTTGGTGCCCCAGACAAGTACCAGGCAGACCAGTGAAGAGAACAGGTTGACGGCAGTTGAATAACTGAACTCACCGCTCTCAATACCCTGATGATAAACGAAGGTTGCAAGCACCTCCAGCTTACTGTTGTTGGTATTGTTCTGCATTAACAGGATCTTCTGGAAGTCGGCACTCATAACGTTGCCGGCATTCATAATCAGAAGTGTGGTCGTTGTCGGCATAATAGTCGGCCAAGCGATATGGCGGATCTTCTGCAGACGGTTCGCGCCATCGAGGTTTGCTACATCATATAGAGACGTATCAATATTGGACAGCGCCGACAGATAAATAATGGAGCCCCAGCCGATACCCTGCCATATAGCGGAACCGATATACTCAAGCAGGAAATACGTATCGCCACTGTTCATATCAACTCTTGACATTCCCAACGCGGCACGGACATCATTGAACAGACCGTTCAGAGAACCGAAGCGGTTCAGCATCGCGCATACAACCACAACGGAGATAAAGTGCGGAATGTAGGACGCAGTCTGCGCAACTCTCTTGAACGTCTTTCCCTTCAGCTCATTTAACATCAGAGCGAAGATAATCGGCAGCGGGTAGGTAAAGAGCAGTGTCAGAACACCGACACGGAATGTATTCCAGATGATGTAGCCGCTGTTGACATTCTTGAAGAACTTGTTGAAATACTTGAACAGCGGATCGCACCAGTCGCTTCCGAGGATTCCGCGTTTCGGCTTGTAGTTCTTAAACGCAATCAGAATACCGTACATCGGTACATACTTAAACAGGATCAGCACTGCCATCGGCACTGCCGCCATTAAGATCAGCGTTCTCTGGTTCCACATCTTGTGCCAGATGCTCTTCTGGCTTACAACCAGGCCGGAGGGATGTTTTTTAACTTTCTTTCCCATATGGACCTCCCTTTCAAATTTAACTGTTCCAAGTATAGGTCATTTTGTACAGGTTTGAAATGGAATAATTCTCTTGCTTTATGTATTTTTTATGTAATTTTTCCATACTGCCGAGGTGCATTATGCTTTTTCCATATTTTTTGTAGATTCTTCCATAACTCACATAGATTCCTTTATGGTAAAATGAACGAACAGGAGGGATTATGAAGAAAAAACTGTTGCCGCTGCAGAGGCAGTTGATCCATCTGCTTGTCATTTTTGTGGCATGCGTGATCGGCATTGTGATCTGGAGCGTTATTGATTATATGAAGGTTCAGCGTAAAAGCCTGGACGATTATCTGGAACTTTACGCGGGGCATCTTGCGCAGACGGCCCGCCAGTCCTACACTTCTTATGAAAATATTGCATACAGCGTTGCCTACAGCAGCGTTGTCCAGGATTATATCCAGGAGACAGATTCTGTCCGGCGCTACGAGGATTACCAGCAGGTGTACAACCTTTTGAACAATACCTCCAAGCTGAACTCCAACCTATCCGATATCGCCATTATCAGCGCGGACGGCGGCAATTCTATTTCTCTGACCGCTTCTCCCGCACTTTACAACAGGTACAAAGATCTGCTCTCCGCGCCGAGCTATGCGTTCCAGTCGATGGGTACGCTCTCCATCCGCGGCACAGAATGCCATATTTTATCCATGCCGATTCACCAGCTGACGACAACCGGCCAGAACCGGTATCTTGGTACTGTTTTTCTGGCAATCAATATGCAGCGGTTTTTCACCAGCAGCCTGAATACCGAGCAGAGTGACAGTACACCGGAAATCCTTCTGGTCAGCGATTCCGGATCGCTGATTTATGGAAACGAATCTCTGTTAGCCGGACTTACTGACGACATCGGAGAGTCGATCCGCCGCGTTACCATTAATAACGATACCTATGCAGTCCGTATGTATACGATTTCTGAAGCAGGAAGCAAGCTGTATGTTTTATTTGATTCTTCCTATTATACAGGTGCTTCTCTGCAAATCAGTCTCCGGCTCTCCGCCGGCATCTGCATCGCCATGCTGTTTGTCCTGATCTGCTTCATCACGGTCTGCTTCCCGGTTTCCGCTTCTCTGCGCAGTCTGACCGGCGTAATGGAAGGTATCACTGAGGGCGGTCAGCGCGCGATCCGTCAGGGCGTTGATCTGACCAATGTACGGTTCGGATGCACGGAAATCCGTGATATTTACAAAGCATTCAGCGATATGCTTCAGGAAATCGACAACCTGAATCATACCATTTTCAATACCTATACGCAGATGTATGAGATGGAAATGAACAACCGGATGACCGAAATCGCGTTCCTGCGCAGCCAGATCAACCCGCATTTTCTCTATAATACACTGGCAACAATCTGCGGTATGTCGGCTGCCGGCATGAACGATCAGATCATTGACGTCACCAACGCCCTGTCGCGGATCTTCCGCTACAGCATCCGGGGGGGGGATACCGTCGCGCTGTCGGAAGAACTGGATATCATCCGCTCCTATCTGATGATTCAGTCCTGCCGGTTTGAGGACCGCTTCGGCGTTGAATACCAGATCAGCGATGAAACGCTGAACTGTGAAATCCCGAAGATGATCATTCAGCCGCTTGTCGAAAATGCCATTGTCCACGGACTTGAACCGAGTCTGAAGCACGGCCGCCTGATTATCAGCGCGTCTCTGGACAAAAAGAAAAAATATCTGACCATTTCCATCATGGATACCGGCGTCGGCATGTCACCGGAGCGGCTGCAGCAGCTGCGTACCTCCCTGTTGGAATCGGTACAGCACAAGCTTTCCAACGCGCAGGATAACCTTGCCGCGTACGATGCCAAGAACCATGACAGCGTTGGTATTTTCAATGTAAACAGCCGGATTGTCCTGTACTACGGCGTCGAATATGCCCTGAAGCTTGACTCCTGGGAAGGCGCCGGAACCAACATCCAGATCCGGATTCCTGCCGATGGCGTTCCCAAAACCTCGGCAGCTGATCTCTACGAGCAGGCTGGCGGTGTTGACATTACAGAGCATCTGTAATGTGTTCCCGGAAAATCAGCCGCAAAAGCAGGTGCATAAGAGATTCCGAGGGTATATCTAATGTGCTCTTGGAATCTCGTTGTACCTGAATTTGCGAGAGGATTTTTTGTCGGAGGCGCCTGAATTTTTGAGGCGTACGCGGTGCGTACGTTGATAAAATTCAGACGTCTGCGGCGGAAAATCAGTCGCAAAAGCAGGTGCATAAGAGATTCCGAGAGTACATCATAAAAGGAAGGAGAAAATCGCGCTATGTATCAGGCGATTATTATTGACGATGAAAAATGGGTGGTTAAAAGCCTGATTGCCACCTTAAAAGATATGGAACATTTTCAGATTGTCGCGGAACTTTATGACGGTCTGTCCGCGATCCGTTATTTAAAGGAGAACCAGCCGGATCTGGCGTTTGTTGACGTCCGGCTGCCAGGCATGAGCGGCCTGGAAATCCTGCAGGAATCTACAAGACTCGGTCTGAAAACGCTGTTTATTGTCATCAGCGGCCATGCTGAGTTTGCCTACGCGCAAAAAGCAATGCTTCACAACGCCATCGGCTACTGTCTGAAGCCATTTTCCCACAGTGAGCTTTCTGACGCGGTGTCCAAGGCTTACGCACTGTTGGAAAAGCGCCGGGAAACGGAAGATACGACAGCCGCTGCCGCAGCATCCACTATCCCTTCCGCGGACAGCTTCGGCAATGTCGCCTCCAAGGGCAAGTCGGTCGCAGCAATGGTCGATTACATCAACTCGCATTATATGGAGGATATTTCCATTCAGACCCTTGCGGATCTGTGCTCCATCAACCCCAACTACGCCGGCCAGCTGTTCAAGCAGAAAATGAATCAGACCTTCAACAGCTATCTGTCCAATTTAAGAATCCGGCAGGCAATCCACCTGCTGACCAATACCGATATGCCGGTTGCGCTGGTCGCCGCCTCCGTCGGTTACCAGGATTACTTTTATTTTGCAAAGGTGTTTAAAAAGATCACCGGTGCGACTCCAAGCAGCTATCGGCACGAGGAAGAACCGTCCCCGTAACCGGGAAAGGAAACGAATTTTATTATGAAACTTACCACTCTGGATTTTTGCTGGCCAGTCAGCTCCCGGCTCCGGACCGGCGCGCTTCTCTGTGCCGCGCTCTGCCTTCCGTTTTCTGCGGGAGCATGCGGCAGCCAGACCGATGACGATGCCATTTCTTCCGCCTACACGGGACTGGAAACAGAAGAAATCAGCATCGGCTACTGGAACATTGAGCGGATGTCCGACGTTCAGAAAGACGCGATGCGCGACTACATGGAGGAACGTTTTTCGATCTCTATCACGCCGGTATCGGTTGACTGGTCCAACTATAAGGACTACTACCAGATGCTCAGCGCAACCAACAGCCTTCCTGATGTCTTTGCGACGCTGACAATCTCATCCAACGATGCCAATGACTCCGCCTACTACGAAAATCTGATCGAGTCCGGCAGCATTCAGCCGCTTCCTGATGATCTGTCCGCGTATCCGAACCTGGAGAAGCTGATGGGGCAGTTAGAGTACACACGGTATCGCGACGGTCATTTTTACGCGATCCCGCGTATCTCGTTTGTTGATTCATCACTTGCCTGTACCGATGCCGCGATGATTGTCCGCCGCGACTGGATGGATAATCTCGGTCTGAGTGATCCGCAGAACCTCGACGAGTTTATTGAGCTGATTGACGCGTTTTCCAACGATGACCCGGACGGCAACGGTGAAAATGATACCATCGGCTACAATGTCAACGCACAGTCCGCGCTCGGCAAATGGGTGATTCTCGGCATCGCTCCGCAGTGCAACACCTACTCTTGGATCCTGCAGGGCGATTCCTATATCCCGTCCTGGTACAGCGAAGAATTCTATGCTGTTGTCAAGGCATACCGCCGGATGTATGAAAGCGGCGGCCTTGATCCGGACTTTTATCTGAAAAATCCCAACGAAGTCGTTGAAGACTTCGCCGCGGGCCGTCTTGGCGCGTTGGAGTACAAATCTGCGCCCGGCTCCATCCAGCTGATTGAAGAACAGTGGAACAAATACAACGACAAGCCGTTTGAGGAGTGCGTTGACATCCTTCCGATGTTCCCCGCTCCAAACGGCACGACCTACTGCAACAGCAGCTCGCCGTTCTGGTCGGAATCCTTCATCTCCGCTTCGGTCAGCGAAGAAAAACTGGACCGTATCCTTGCCATGTTCGATTATCTGTTGTCCGACGAAGGCCTGCGGATGAGCAAGTACGGGATTTACGGAAAGGACTACACCGTTGACAAAAACGGAACCTACACCTGCCTGCTCGACACCAAAAGCGCGTCGCTGGTCACACTGCTTGAAAACAAATATCCGTCAATTACACTGTTCAGCGGTCTGGCAACCTGGGGCGGCTCGGACGCGGACTTTTCCCTGACAGAAATGAACTACACCCGCTACGGGAAGCACTGTGTCGTACTTGCCAACAAAGATGTCACCTGGAACCGCTCTCACGCGACCCAGGTGGAACGTCCCTACGATTTTCTGATTGTTCCGAAGGAATCCTCCGAGCTGTTCAGCACTGCCAACGCATTTTCCAATTTTGTAAAGTGCATCATCGGCGATGACGACCCGGAAACTATGTGGCAGTCGTTCATTCAGGATCTAAAGGATCTGGGTCTGGACGATTACATAAAAAGACAAAATGACAACTACCTGGCGGCCAAAGCCGCACAGGAA
The DNA here is from genome assembly GCA_905214365.1 of uncultured bacterium. Taxonomy (GTDB): domain Bacteria; phylum Bacillota; class Clostridia; order Lachnospirales; family Lachnospiraceae; genus Anthropogastromicrobium. The sequence continues at coordinate 19,532 of CAJMMH010000002.1, read as the reverse complement.
AAATAACCGCGCCGCGGTTTCTGCAGCAGTTCCGGCACATCTGAGCAAACAGCCTGAATGCCTTGCGTTTTTATCCGGAATGCTGTCTTTAAAGGAGGAAAATTACAATGCATGGAATTACTCTTCTATCCGCTCCCGCTGACTGGGAAATTGTCCAGCAGGAAAACGGATACGCAACCATCACCCTGAAAGGAAGCTTTCAGGTTCACCCGGCGGCAATTGAGGTCGGCGTAAAGTCAGTCACCCCGATTGCCCGCGTTATGAGCGAGCAGGATAACAGCGCCGTCATCCCGTGGACGCCGATGCGCTGCCACGTCAATCCGGACTTTACCGGAACCTTTGAGGATACGCTGACTATCCCGGCAGGCGGCCTGTACCGCATCGAAACCAGCCTGGAAACCAACAGCACCGTGCCGCATCTGACCTGGCTGTACCGCGGCGACTGTGTGCTTCATTTCGGCGTCGGCAACCTGTTCTTAATTGCCGGACAGTCCAATTCCTCAGGCTACGCGAGAGACTATGCCATGGATCCGCCACATCTGTGCGTCCATCTGTTCCGCAACCGCAGCTGCTGGGACCTTGCCTGCCATCCGATGAATGAAAGCACCTTTGCAGGCTCTCTTGCCAACGAGGAAATGGGCATTCCGGGCGTTTCCCCGTACCTTTCCTTCGGCAAAAACTTCTATGAGTATTCCCACTGCCCGGTCGGCTTTGTCCAGGTTTCCCTCGGCGGCTCCCCAATGTCCCGCTGGAATCCGGAGACCGGCGACCTGTACGCCAACATGATCGACAAAATTCATCTGACCAGGGGCAAGTACGCGGGCGTGCTCTGGTATCAGGGCTGCTCCGACGGCGATCCAAAAGCAGCCCCCGACTACCTGCAGCATTTTTCCGATATGGTTGCGGCGCTCCGCAAGGAACTTGGCTATGAGATTCCGTTCTTTACCTTCCAGCTGAACCGTTTCCTGGACTGCCCGGAGGACGTTTCCTGGGGACAGGTCAGAGAAGCACAGCGGATTGCCGCAAAAACGATTCCGCAGGTTTACATCCTTCCGACCATCAACAATCCGATGTCGGACGGCATTCATAACAGTGCGCACGCAAACATGATGCTCGGCGAAAAGCTGGCAAAGCAGGCTGCTCATTACCTGCTGCCCGGATTTGCTCCGTTTGAGGCCCCGGCGCTTTCTTCCGCTGTTGTTCAGGAGGATGGACGGCTGTGCCTAACCTTCGACAACATGGCGCTCGGATTCATTTACGCGTCCGGCGACGCCAATAAGAATGGATTTACCCTGGAAGATGAGGACGGCATCGTGCCGCTGACCGGCTTCCAGGCTGCCCGCGAGGACAAGAACCACATTTACCTGACGCCGGGCCGCCCGCTCAAGGGACAGGCGCTTCTTTCCTTCGCATGGGAAGCAGATCCGGTACGGTTCCCGGTGACAGACGAAGTAACATTCCTGCCGCCGCTGTCCTTCTACAAATATCCGGTTACTCAGTAACGTTATTTATTTTCACCATTCATGTACTCCCGGAAGCCCGCTGCGCCTGAATTTACGGGCACGGGAGCGCATCATAATCACAGGAGGTTTTTATGGATAACAAGCAGAAAACAGCCGCTCCCGACTGGTCGGCGGTTCAACAGCCCGCGCCGGAATGGTTCCGCGACGCAAAATTCGGTATGTTCTTTCACTGGGGCCCGTACAGCGTGCCCGCATGCATGAACGAATGGTACTCCCGCAACATGTACTGCAAGGGACTCGAACAGAATAAATACCATGAAGAGCATTATGGAAAGCTTCATGATTTCGGCTACAAGGACTTCATTCCGATGATGACGGGTGAAGGCTTTGACCCGGAAGCGTGGGCGGATCTCGTTGTCCGCAGCGGCGCAAAATACGCGGGACCTGTTACTGAGCATGCCGATAACTTCTCCATGTGGGACAGCAAGGTAAATCGGAACAACAGCGTCACCAGCGGTCCGCACCGTGATGTCTTCGGCGAGTGCGCAAAGGCATTCCGCGACCGCGGCATCAAGGTCATCGCGACCTTCCATCATCAGTGGCTGTGGGGCTGGTTTATGTCTACTGACAACGAAGCTGACGTATACGACCCGAAAAATGAGTTCTACTACGGCCCGGCGCTTCCGCTCGAAACTAACCGCTACATCCCGTATCGCTACCCGGATGACAAGTTCAACGCAAACTGGCGTGATAAGGTACTGGAGGTCATTGACCGTTACAGTCCGGATGCCGTTTACTTTGACAGCCGCACCTGCATCATCGGTGAGGATTACCGTTATCAGATGGCTGACTACTATTACAATAAGACCGGACACAAGAACGGCATCATCACCTACAAACAGGAAGACTTCCCGGCAGGCGTCGGCGTCTTCGATCTGGAGTGCGGCCATTTTGCGGAACCGAGACCATTCGTATGGCAGTCCGATGACCGTCTGGAGGACAATATTACCTGGTGTATCGTACAGAATCCGAAGTACAAGCCGGCTGCCAAGATCATCCATCAGCTCTGCGATATCGTTTCCAAGAACGGAAACCTGCTGTTAAATGTCGGCCCGCAGGCAGACGGTTCCTTCCATCCGGACGCAGTCAAAGAGCTGTACGCGGTCGGCGACTGGTTAAAAATCAATGGCGAAGCAATCTACGGTTCCCGTCCGTTTACCGTTGCAATGGAAGGTCCGGCTGCTGAGAAGGATGAAAACTTCGACATTGAAAAGCTGCATGAACAGATCAAAAACGGAGACGCTGCCGATGTGCGCGGCAGTGATTTCGGCGAGCACGACTTCCGCTTCACGACCGGAAACGGAAACCTGTATGTGATCGGTATGGGCTGGCCGTCCAACGGAACCATGGAAATCCGCGCCCTGAAAAAAGGCGGCGCGCTGGCAGCAATCCCGTCCGTCTCCATGCTGGGCTGTGAGCAGCCGCTCTCCTTTGAACAGACCGACGGCGCGCTTGTTGTCCGCATGCCTGAAAAAGCGCCGTGCGAGCACGCGTTTGTACTGAAAATTCCAATGTAAGAAAGGCACCTTACTATGAGCGAATCTGTAAAAAAAGAAACGGTTATCTTATTTCAGGGCGATTCCATTACTGACGGAAAGCGTCTGCGCGGCAAGGAAAATGAGTGGGATCTGAACCACCAGATGGGACACGGCTACGCGTTTGTTGTCAACGCGGAGCTCGGTTCCCGCTTTCCGGAACGCCATCTGAAATTTATCAACCGAGGCATCTCCGGCAACCGCGTCGCCGATCTGTACGGCCGCTGGAAGGAGGATACCCTCAACCTGAATCCGGACGTTCTCAGCATCCTGGTCGGCATCAACGACTGCGGAAGCACCATCTACGACAATGCCGGTTCCGATCCGGACCGTTTTGAAAAGATCTACCAGCTGCTTCTTGATGAAGCAAGAGAACAGAATCCGGATATCCTGCTCGTTCTCTGCGAGCCGTTCCTGCTTCCGGTCGGCGAACGCAAAGAACATTTTGACCAGTGGAACGGCCTGATGAAACCTCTGCAGGAAAAGACACGGCTTCTTGCTGAGCGCAACCACACCCTGTTTGTCCCGCTGCAGGAAACCTTCAATCAGCTCTGCAGCGTCCGCGAGCCGGACTACTGGGTATGGGACGGCGTTCATCCGACCGTCTGCGGCCACCAGATCCTCGCGAACGAGTGGATGAAGGTTGTCTGCCCGGCGCTTCATCTCGACCGCCGATAACGCAGCGCCGCAGATAACGTAGCCTGTGCCATCGGCTTCATCATCCGCATAAACGAAAAACGCCTGAAACAGCCAGACAGCAGATGATTCTGCCGCCGTTCTGTTTCAGGCACTTTTATTTCTGTAATTATATCTTTGCTTTCGTTTTCTGCCAATTTCCCGCAGCTCACACATATGCACATCCGCTGACACTCCGGCATACTCCGCGCTTCATGCAGCCGTCAGACCGCAGCGTTACCGTTTCTCGCCGTATTTTCCATACTTCCCATACTTGCCGTAGCTCTGAACCTTTTTATCGACCTTATTCAGTACGGCTCCGAGAATCGGGCAGCCTGCCTTTTCCAGCTGATCCTTCACACCAAGCTCAAATCTGCGGCTGTTCCAGCCGGACTCGATCACCAGGATCGCTCCATCACATTCCTTTGCGATAATCGCAGCATCAATCACGCTTCCAAGAGGCGGGGAATCGATCAGAATATAGTCGCAGCTTTCTCTCAGTGCCGCTAACATGCGGGCAAAGTAATTGCTGCTCAGCAGCTCTGCCGGATTCGGCGGAACCGGCCCGGAAAAAATCATATTAAAATACGGGATATTGGTTGTATAAATAATATCCGAAAGCTCTTCCTGATGCGACAGGAAATGCGTCAGTCCCTTAATCTGAGTATTGACCTTCACGCGTCCTGCCAGCACGGACTTTCTTAAATCCGCGTCGACCAGAAGCACCTTCTTCTTCGCCTCCGCCAGCGCAATCCCAAGGTTCAGTGCTATCTGCGTCTTTCCCTCGTTCTCCATACAGCTGGTAAACACAATCGCCTTCTTATCCTCGCCGCAGAACAGCAGGTTCGTGCGGAGCGTTTTAAAAGACTCAACACTGCTGTGCTCCATTACCGGCTTGACAATCTCTATTTTCTCCACAATTTTCCTCCATTCAGACCCGTTTCCGGCGGGCGCTGCACTGGGAATCAATGATCTTTGCCGGATTTTCTCTCATAATCCGATCCGTATACAGCCGTCCCGCTTTCTTTTTCAGATACTCCGCGCATCTGCCAAGATTAGGAGCACGTTTCTTTAAATCATGCGCGTCGCTGCCGATAAAGTGAATCATGTTGTACTGTATCAGCTTCTTGCAGTAGCACTTTGTCCGGAACCCGTCGTCTCCGAGAATAGCTCCCGCGTTTACCTGCATATAGCAGCCCGCCTCACACATTTCCTCTACAAAGTCCAGATCCCGCATCTCCTGATACCGTTCGATATGCGCAAAAACCGGGATCAGGCCGCTGCGCACCAGACCGCTTCCGCGCTCCCTGATATAGCTCTTTGCCGCAGCCTCGGAAAACTCACACAGCACATATCTTGATCCTGCCATCGTCGGTCTCTGACCGGTTAGAAACGCGTCAAGCATATCCATATCCGCATGGTACTCGCAACCAAGATACAGGTCAATTCCGATATCCTCCGCCGACTCGCGCAGCAGCTCATATGCCCGCTTTACCTCTTTCATCGATGGCTCAAACATGTCCTTGCGGTAATGCGGCGTCACAATCACGGTCCGCACGCCGTTTTCATATTGTTTTTCCAACAGAGCAATGGAAGTCTCCATGCAGTCTGCTCCATCATCCACCCCCGGAAGGAGATGACAGTGAACATCATAAAGTCCTGTCACAACACGCACTCCTTTCCGGCTCAGTTTCCTGATTTCTTCCTAGTTTCGCTTTCTGACTGATATTTCAGAATCTGACTGGCCTTCGCCACGTTATTGCTCTTATCTCTTGCCGCATAAGTCACAGTCACAGTTCCATTCTCCGGATCAGCCGCTACAAACTCTACCTTCAGGCTGTCAGACACATCGCCGTCCACATCGTCATACGCGCTGATTCCCCGCAGCAGCTCCTCATCTGTCATTCCTTCTTCATACGTCAAAGCGTCCGCTTCGCTGAATGAAATCACCGGAGGAACCTTGTCGCGGCTCAGATACTGCACTGTCGTAAAGCCGCCAAGCGCCGCGCACAGGACAAATAAAATCCAGAAAATCTTCTTCACGCCGTTTCTTTCTCCTTTCATCCCCTGCGGTTCTTTGACCGCTTTCTTCCGCGCTTCGCCTTTGCAAGCGCCGCGTCAACCGGGAACACCGCCAGCACGCTGATTCCCAGATACTTTTCCACATCATCTTCCGTCGTTACCTTATCGTCAAGGACAAAACGGACTCCGACAATCAGCATCACCAGTACAAAACCGACCAGGAAACCGATCATCACATTTACCTTTACATTCGGTCCGGTTGGCTTCGTCGGTACATTTGCCCGGTCTACGACATTCACCGCCGCTACGCTCATTACATTGCGGATCTGAATCGTTACCACATCACAGATCTCATTCGCAATGTCGCAGGCCAAATACGGATCCTCCGACGATACGCTGATCGCAACCACACGGGTATCCGACTCCGTGCTGACGCTGATATGAGAAATCAGCTTTTCATAGGTTGTATCCAGTCCCATCCGGGCGATGACAGACTCAATGACTGTCCGGCTCCGGATCAGCTCAGTATAATCCTTTGTCAGGTAGGTACTGCTCTGCAGATCACTGCTCGTAATACTGTCCCCACCCTGTCTGTTTAAAATATAAAGTTTTGTTGTCGAACTGAATGATGGTTTCTGCAGAAAGACTGTATAGGCAAACATCAGACAAGCGCACATAAATCCAACGCCCAACAGCAGCCAAAGCTTACTTTTCAGTTCCAGCAGCAACGCAAACAAATCAATTTCTACATCCTGTTCCTGCTCCATATTCTGCTCTCTCCCTTCCCACATACTCTCCTGTCCTTCCCTGCAGTACTGCCCCGACAGCCTATTTCCTGACAGCGCGCATCTCCCCCTCGCTCCATTCCGGGTATAATTCACAAACAGAAGCGATTTTATTATACACAACTTTTTTATGAATGACAACTGTTTTATCCTCAAAAATGCTGGATTTTACTGGACTTTTTGGGGCTTTTCTGCCATTTTGCCGCTCTTGTGAATACAGAAGCTGGTCAGCTGTCGCACCAGGCTTTTTATACAACAGGGTTTCAATTGCAGCCGTTCCTTTTACTTAAGCATAAGAAGATCACTTCGTACCATTTTCTAGTTCAGTTACCATAACATATAAGCCAAAAACTAACAGCATCATCCAGTCATATAAACCAGATGATGCTGCTAAAGTTTTAGGAATTTTGTAATTTCAGCTATCTATTATTTTTTCACTCTCGGAAGCGTTCCCATGATCTTTCTTGCTTCCTCCGGTGTTGCCGGCTCAAGACCGATTGCGCGGATCAGCTCAACCAGACGCTCAACAACCTCATAGTTTTTGGTCGCTTCTTTTCCAGGAGCAAGATATGCGCTGTCCTCAAAGCCGATGCGGACAATGCTTGCGCCCATGGCAATTGCTGCTGCCAGGAACTCCCAGTTGTCGCGGCCGTAATGGGTAACGCCCCACTTTGCGTCTGCCGGAACCGCGGAACGGAATGCCTGTAGGCAGGTGATATCCGGCTGCATACCGCCCTTATGGCCAAATACCAGGTTGTAAAATACCGGCGTACGGTACGCAGTATTCTGCTTGCTGCGCTCGATGTTATAGATCATGCCGATATCAAATACCTCAACCTCCGGGATGACGCCGCGGTCGTAGGACTGCTTTGCGCAGTAATCAATCTGATCAAAGGTATTGACATAAACCGCGTCTCCGAGGTTCGTGGTTCCGCCGTTTAAGGAAGAACTTTCCACTCTCCAGTAATCCAGCGGATTGCAGCGCTCCTCAATGGTCATGTCGGAAACGCCGCCGGTAGAAGCCTGTACAACCACATCGGTTCTTGCCAGGATCTCTTCAAACTCCGCAACGAACTCCGTCGTATCCGGGGTCAGAGAACCATCCGGACGGCGGCAGTGCAGATGGCACATCGCCGCTCCTGCCTTTACGCACTTCTCAACATCCTCAGCCAGCGCAACACGGTCAATCGGCGTTCCCGCCTTAACCGGCGCCAGGGAAATAATTACCTTTCTCATTTTTTCTCCTTATGCTAATGTTTCTACAATCGTTCTTAACGTAGTCTCTTCACCGACGTTGCCTGGGAAAATGATATAGGACATGCCCGGGAAATGGCTCTCCGGACCGGTCTTCCATACCGGAATGCCAGGCTGCACCTGTCCGAGAACGCGCGCCTTCTTAACTGACAGGCCTCTTGTTCCGACATCGCTTGATGTGATGCCGCCCTTGGCAATCAAAAACCGCGGCTTTTTCTTCAGGCGGGTGACAACGCTTGTTACCGCGTCGGAAATTCGCACGGAAATCGCAAGCATTTCCTCGGCAGAAGCACCCTGCGGCGCTACTAACGTCCGGCTTGTGTAAACAACCGCTGTCTTTCCGGCAGCCATCGCCTCTTCCGCAAGCTTTGTCGTCTTTTCTGCTTCCCGTTCCAGACCGCCTTCGTTCTGCCACTCCTGCACATGGAACTCAATCCACTCCATCGGACACTTAGACTGCTTTAAGCACTCGAGCTGGCTCGTCGTCTTTCTGACGTGAGAGCCGACCAGAACCATGCCGCCGTAGGAAGTCTCCTCGCCGATCAGCTCCTGTCTCGACAGAAGCGGACGGTCGCTGACATTGCCGAATACCTTCGGAACAGCAGCCGCGCTGCGGATCAGATACTCCTTTCCGCGCTTCATCAGACGCATCAGGACAATCGCAAACGCTTTCACATCCGCTTCCTCAACCGCGTCCGCCACAATCCAGCAGAATCCCTTCCGCTGATACAGCCGCTCCTCGATCTCGTCAAGCTTCAGTCCTCTCAGCTCTTCAATTGTAACCGTTGCCACCTGATCCGGCGTCACGCGTCCGCCGCTCTTTTCCACGATATAGTTTGCCAGCACCGAATGGGAATATCCAAAGGTCTTGTCCTTCGCGAATTCCGTCATCGCTGCCGGAACCAGTTCATTCTTTTCCTTCACATAATGCACGCCATCCACCGTGAATCGTCCGCCCTCCTTAAAGAACGGGCACAATACCTCGCCGTCGAACTGCTTTCCGGTCAGTTCAGTCAGCGTATGGCGCAGCGTCTCTGTCTCCAGCGGATAATGACCGCGAAGCGTCGAATCGCCGCGGGAAATCAGCATAAAGTCCGTTCCCGCTTCCTTTGCGGCCGCTACCGCGTTCTCCGCGATTTCCCGATGAACCGCCTCCGTCTTCTGCGCGGAAAAGCTGCGCGAATTGGTCAGCACAAAGAACATCCGCTCCGGGGAAGAAAAGCCCTGTTTCAGGCTCTCCTTCGTCCAGTCAGTATATACGTCAATATCATGCACGGTCTGGATGCCGGTCGGATCATCATCCAGCACCATTACCTTTTTTGTAAAATCCCGGTACTCCTGGTCAAACATCTCATTGATGCGCTCTTTGGCCTGCGCATCCTTCCAGAAGCACTTGCACGCGGCAAACATGCACTCCGCATCCTGCCGCTTTACCTGTTCCTCCATGTCTGTCCTCCCGCCTGTCAGCCGTTTACTCTGCGCCATGCTAACGGCATCCAGATCATCATTTCGCCTCTTCCGCGGTTATCCCACGCATAGTACGGAATCATGCGGACAGATACCGGCTTCAGTTCTTCCGGCTCCAGATCCTGGTACAGCGCCTCGCGCTCAAAATCCTTCTCCTGATGGCAGATCTGCAGCATTGTTCCTTCCAGTGCCTTTACCGTACGGCCCTCGATCTCATAATCAACAACGGTAAACTGCGGATCGGACGGCATCAGCAGATCCTCCAGATATTCCGCTTCGGTATCCGGAGTCTCCATGCAGTATACAAACGGGCCGTACTCAACTGCCGCCTGGTTGCGGTCTTCCTCAATCAGCCCATGTCCTCTTGTCAGGCGCGGCTGCATATTCAGCTCCAGACAGATGCACGCGTCCTTCGGATCGGTTACTTCAACTGTACGGTAGGTTCCTGCCTCTGCCTTTCCAAGACGAAGCGCGTTGGTTCCGCTGACAAGCACGCCATCCTTAACCCAGGACGGGATTCTTACGTGAAGGGTAAACGGTACGCCGTTGCTCTCCTCCACATCAAACGCGATTGTACCCTTCCACGGATACTCTGTCTTCTGCACCAGCGTGAACTCCGCGCCGTTGTCCAGCTTGAAGGACGCGCGGTTTGCGCCGTACAGTCCGGTCCATACGCCATCGTGATCGGTCGCGTACGTATACTCCGCGGTCTCCGCGATGGTACGCGCCAGGTTCGGCGGGCAGCAGTAGCTCAGAATATACTCAGTTCTCTCCTGTCCCCATACCAGCTCATACGGAAGCTCCTTGGCTCTGCGAAGCATGTTCTCATAAAAGAAACGCTTTCCGTCCATGCTGATTCCCGCCAGGTTGACGTTCAGCATCATGCGCTCCAGAGTATCCATGTACTCAGCCTTCGGATCCATGCAGAACATACGCCATGCCCAGAACACGCCGCCGAGGGACGCGCAGGTTTCGTTGTACGCGGTTACATTCGGCAGCTGGTATTCATAGCCGTATGCCTGATGCACCAGCTGATGATGGAAGAAGTTTCCATATGGAGACGCGCCGTTGTAAAGCGCGCCGCAGCCGCCGGTTACATATAGCTTCTGTGTTACCAGATGATGCCATACGGACTCCAACACCTCGCGATACTCCGGATCGCCGTTTTCCATGTACAGGTCGGCAACGCCCGCATACAGATAGTTGGCGCGGACTGCATGTCCGACAATCTTTCTGTGCTCCTTTAACGGGATACGGTCCTGGTTATCGTCCAGTCCTTCCTTTACGGAATCACGCAGCTCAACCGCAAGCTTCGCCAGATCCAGATACTCCTTCTTTCCGGTCGTGCGGTACAGCTCCAGCAGGCCCATGTAATGAGACGGGCAGACCGCCGTCTTTACCTCTCCGGTTCTCGCCGCTTCCTCGTACAGGTTCTTCAGATATCCGGCAGCCTTCTCCGCCACCTTTAAGAAGCTGTCTCTTCCGGTCAGACGGTAGTACAGGCAGGCAGAAGTAAACATGTGTCCCATGTTATAAACTTCAAAATCGTTGATATCACCCTGGCGGGAAACGCCGTTTCCTTCTCTCTCGCCGATGATCTGCTTGGTGGAAAGGTAGCCGTCCGGCTGCTGCGCGCGGCCAAACAGCGCAATATAATCCTCCAGCTGATCCAGAAGCTTCTGATTTCCGGTCTTGACCGCCGTGTAGACCGCGGACTCCATCCATTTATAGAAATCGCCATCACCGAATACAGTTCCGTCAAATTCTCCCTCAGCCTCTCCTGCCGCAATCCGGAAGTTCTCAACAACATGGCTGATATCCTTGCTCTCAAACATCCGCTGCAGATGCGCAACCGTTGTGTCCGCGCAGGTATCAAAGCGCTCCTTATACAGGCCGCCCGTCCATTCAACATCATTGTACGGGATCGACGCTACCTTTGCGTACGGCGATTTCCTGGTATCTGTAATCATGACAGCATTCCTTTCTCAACTAAAGCTTTTTTCAGAGCGACTGCGCCAAAACGCGGGCTGGAAAGTACCGGCATATTGTAAGCCTTGTGCAGATCCTCTTCTACATACGCCATGGATCCCTGTGCCAGTACAATCACATCTACCTGATCCTTGATCTTTCCGGCGGCTTCAAGCAGCAGCTTGCGGAACTGCTCCTGATCCAGGCCAAACGCGCCGTCGATCAGTCCGTCTACCAGCTCAACATGAGTTCCCATTGCTCTCGCGACGCGGGAAATGGTATTCTTGGTCGGCTCCAGAGTGGTAGCAAGCGTAGCAAGCACGCCGACACGCTTTCCAAGACGTACTGCCTCACGGCACATATCCTCATCAATGCGGACAATCGGAACACCGATATATGCCGCTGCTGTCTGTGCGGAGTCTGCAACCTCGCCAACGGAAGAGCATATGTTGAGGATCGCGTCCGCGCCCTCGCCGACAGCCTTCATATACATATCAATCAGACGTGCCGCTGCCTTCGGGGTAACATATCCTGCTTCTCTGACCTCAGCCAGGATGCTCGGGTCCTGCAGGCTGATCAGCTCTGCTTCCTCTCCGATGTTCTTCTTTACTTCTCTCTCTACCAGCTCAATCAGCTCCGGTGTCGTGCTTGTATAAACCAATGCCGCTTTCATAAAAATATCCTCCTTGTCATGACTAAAAGCAGTGTTACTGCTCACACTCCGTCCAAAACAGGAACAGAATTTTCAATTCAGAAAATTTCTGCCGTAAACGGTAACAAAACAGCCTCTGATATGTCCTATTATAAGTTCTCCATGTAAAAATTACTATAGAATTATTTCTCTTTTTTATGTACTTTTGGAAACCTTTGCTCTGCTGCCGGCAAAATCATGCCTTTTTTCACATGCTCTGGCCGCTTCTTCATCCGGCAGCCGCCGCTTTTTCTGCTTACTTGCCGGAAATTCCTGCACCCGGCTCCGCGTATGGCAGCTTCAGGATCGCAGTCGTCCCCTTCCCTGGCTCGCTGCTGTACACAAGTGAGCAGGGTTTCCCATAGTACATGCCCGCCCGCTTCATGACATTCCAGACGCCGTAATGCTTCCCCTGCGACTGCAGCGTCCCACGATTGAGCTGCTCCACAGTATCCGCATCCATGCCTTCCCCGGTATCGGTAATCGTCAGAAACAGCCATCCGTCCTCATCACTGACCGATACCGTAATCACGCCGCTCTTGTCCCGGCGCATCAGGATTCCATGCACCAGCGAGTTTTCGATCAGCGGCTGAAGCGTCAGCTTCGGAATCACAAATTTGTCGTACACCGGATCAACCTGGCATTCCAGGCAGATATCTGTTCCAAAACGCATCTGCTGAATGTAGATGAAGTTCCGGGCAATCTCCAGCTCCTCCTTCAGATAAATGTTTTCACTTCCCTTGTTCAGACTCAGCCGGTAAAACGCGGACAGCGCGGTAATTACCCGCGACACGTCCTCCGTCTGTCCATCCTCCGCCAGCCAGTTGATCATCGTCAGCGTGTTGTACAGAAAATGCGGATTAATCTGCTCATACAGCGCCTTCATTTCAATTTCCTTGATCTGATTTCCAAGCTCATACTGCTGCTTCATCAGCGTGTCCACCCGCCCAAGCATGTAATTATAGGCAAGAATCAGATCGTCAATTTCATCCCCCTTTCCGCTCTCCGTCATCGGCGCAGGAAGCGATTCCCGGATCCGCGACATATGCTGCTTCATCCCCGAGATCCGTTTCAGATAGGAGCAGAAGAACAGGTAAAAGAATACCAGTCCCAGCGCCAGAATCAGGAAGAAAAATAACAGATATCCGGTTCCCTGCTTGATTAACAGCTGCACCATCGACTCATACGGGTCAAGATACACCAGATACCAGTCTGTATTTTCTAGCTTTCTCGTATATAAATAGTAGGAACTTTTCCCCAGCTTTACAACGTGATATTCTCCGTCCGCATGCTGCATCAGCAGTTCCTCCGGCACCTCGGCAAGTGTCTGCCCGGTCTGCGCAATCAGCTCGCCCCGGTCGTTAATCACCGAAATCTGCGCCGTCTCGCTGTCCCCCAGATAGGAAGTCAGAATGTTTTTATTAATCTGAAAAAACAGGATTCCGATCATTGTCTGATAGCTGCGCGAGCTGCGGATTGCCTTGGCGTATCCAATCACCTGATTGCTGCCAAGATAGCTGCTTGGAATCCGCGCCGCGCCTGGATAGCTGTCTTCCACATACGAATACCATGGCTGCTCCTTTGCGTCGTCCAGAGTCCGGATCTGCGAATTGCTGCCGATATAAATTGCTTCATTGTCCAGATACAGGTACACATCGCTGATTTCCTTTTTGTTGCGGCAGGCATTCAACAGTCCCCGGATATAAAGCATGTCATTAATCTGGTCCAGCTTGGTACTTCCGGAATTGTCTTTCTCCAGCACCTTATGAAACTCATCCATGCCAAGCAGCGAGTTGATTTCATCGTTTACGTTATTAATATAATACTCCAGCAGCTGTTCCGTCTGCACAAATGATGACTTTGACGCGTAAACTGCCATGTTCTCAAAGGACCGGAAGGAAAACTGAATAAACAGCACGGACAGTACGGCAACCGGAAGAAGCACCAGCAGCATATACCAGCGCAGAAAACGCTGCCCCATCGTCTGATTATGCTTTTTCATGCGCGTCCTCCCTGTAACGGCTCGGCGATTTTCCAAAGTACTTGCCGAAGCTCTTTGTAAAATACCCCTGATCGGCAAACCCGACCGCGTCGGCGATATCCGCGACCTTCATATCCGTATACGCTAGCAGTTCCGCGGATTTTTTCATGCGCCGGTCAATCATGTAGGTTTTGATCGTCGTTCCTGTTTTCTCCTTGAAATACATGCACAGATAGGTCACGGACATATAATATTCCCGACTGATCTGCGCCAGCGAAAGCGACGGATTGGGCAGATTAACATTGATATACTCCAGAATTTCATCGATGGATGTCACCGGTCTCTCTGACGCGTCCTGCGGCAGACAATCTTTCAGTAGCTCCAGCAGAAACTGATGAAGCTCATCCAGCGACCCGGTCTGATAAAACAGCTCCCAGAGATAGTATTCCGACACCGCCTTTTCCTGCTCCTTTGCCCTGCTCTGCAGAATCCAGAGCGCCAGCTGAAAATAATAGTTCTTTGTTGTCCGTACTAACGTAGTATCATGCCGCTTCAGCGCGCTCCGCAGTTCCTCTAAATAACTGCGGCAGGCCGCCGCGTTTCCCGACTGCAGCGCGAACAGGAACCCCTCCCGCTCTCCTGCAGAAAATGTCATCGGCTCTCCTAGCGCTTCTTCAAACTGTAGCACCGGTGACCGATGATAAAAGTGCCGCTCCAGTGTCACTGCCGCGTCCTGGTAGGACTGATAGATTTCCTCCGGACTGCGTACCACCGAACCGACCGCAATCATCCGTCCCTCATGGTCAGGATCCTGCACCAGCTGGTTCAAAATCTGTTCAATCCCTTCCCCCGTCTCCGCAAGCAGCACAGCCGCTCCGCCCTGCTTCATTCCGGTGCAGATCCCGCACCAGCTCTGCTGTTCCACCCGCTGCCAGCAGCGGGCCGCTTCCTCCGATGGCGTCAGTTCCAGCTCCTGAGAACGCCTGCGGATCAGCAGTACATAATAAGAAGGGGAATCGCAGAATTCCGGAAGCTCCTCCCTGAGCGCGCTCATGCAGTCTCCATAATCATTCTGGAACCGGCACAGGTCTCTGGCGATCTGCGTCAGCCGGTCTCTCTGCCTGCGTTTTTTCGCAAGCCCAAGCTCAGACTCCTTCTTGCTCTTTTCCCGCAGCGAATCCGCCGCCCGTCCTAAAAGCTCTGTCGCCTGCTGCAGGGAAAACGGCTTTTCCATGTAGCCAAGCACACGCAAATCCAGCGCGGACTTCAGATACTCCTTATCATCATACGCGCTCATCAGAATGACCGCCAGCTCCGGCAGCGTCTTTCTTGCTTCTCTTACCGCCTGGATTCCATCCATCCGGGGCATCCGGATATCTGTCAGTACCAGATCCGCCCCGTGCTCCTGCAATTCCTCCAACAGCTCGTCCCCGTCTGAACAGAAAACCGGAGCCTCAAACCCCATTTCCTGCCACGGAATCTTGGTTTCCAGCCGTCTCCGTACATGGATTTCATCATCCGCAATTACAACCTTTATCATTATCCGATCCCTCGTTCATGTTCTACAGTAAATTTTCTGTCCGCATCTGATCCTTCCCAAATTATACAGAGCGGCAATTTCCAATCATAATTCTAGTATATTATTTACAATTTATCTATAGAAATTTTATAAACTTTTATGTAATTCCATATTCCCGAAAAGATTTTCCATATGTTTTTCCCATATTTTCTGCTACGATATTACTAACAAAGCAACGCCGGTCAGACGGATACCGGTCTGCGGACAAATTTTTTCAGCAACAGGAGGGATTTTCGTGAAAAAGAATCAGCAGCCGATTCCACGGCCGAAAAAAACAGGCTTTTTCCAGGAGCTTCGCAACAGACGTACTCTGCTTCTGATGCTTCTGCCGGCCGTTGTTCTGGTCTTTATCTTTAACTACATACCGATGGCCGGAACGATTATTGCATTTAAGAAGTTCAACTATCAGAAAGGTATTTTCGGCAGCGATTGGGTTGGCCTTAAGAACTTCCAGTTCTTCTTCAAATCCGGAAAAGCCATGATGGTTACAAGGAATACAGCTCTTTACAACATCGCGTTTATTCTGAGCAGCACCTTCCTTGAAGTCTTTTTCGCAATTGTGCTGAATGAAATGTACCACAAGAAGCTGAAGAAACTGGTTCAGTCCTGTATCTTCCTTCCATACTTTATTTCCTGGGTTATCGTTGGTTCAATCGCTTATAGCCTTCTGAACTATGAAACCGGTACGCTGAACTCCATTCTGAGCCGCATGGGAATTGACCGTATCAATTTCTACAGCCAGGGAGGTTACTGGCCGTTTATCATTATTTTCTTCAACGCATGGAAGGGTGTCGGCTATGGCATGGTTGTTTACCTTGCCTCCATCGTCGGCATCGACGGTGCAATCCTGGAGGCTGCCGCCATCGACGGCGCGAACATCTTCCAGAGAATCCGCTACGTCACACTCCCGGAGCTGACGCCGACTGTCATCACGCTGACACTTCTGGCTCTTGGAAAGATTTTCCGCGGCAATCTGGATCTGTTCTATCAGCTGGTTGGCCAGAACGGAATGCTGTTTAACTACACAGATGTCATTGATACTTACGTATTCCGTCTGACACTGAAGGCTTCCGATGTCGGTCAAACCGTTGCCATTGGTTTGTATCAGTCTGTACTCTGCTTTATCACCATCATCATCGCGAACTGGATTGTAAAGCGCAAGGATGCAGATTATTCACTGTTCTGATTTACGGAAAGGAGTGTCCATTATGAAGCAGCGTCATCACATGCCGAAGGACGAATTTCTCTTCCGTCTGATCGGTTACCCGTTTTTGTTCTTATTCGCAATTATCTGCGTTCTTCCGTTTCTGCTGGTCATCGGTTCTTCCTTTGCCAGTGAGCAGGAAATTGCGCGTTACGGCTATTCCTTCATCCCGAAGGAGCCCACGCTTGAAAGTTACTGCACTATTTTTAAAAACAGCGAGTCAATCGTCCGGGCATACGGCATTACAATTTTTATTACTATTGTTGGAACCGCGTTAAGCACTTTCATCAACATGATGACCGGTTACGTGCTGATGCGCAAAGATTTCCGCTGGCGCAACAAGTTTTCCTTCTACTTCTTCTTTACCACACTGTTCAGCGGCGGTCTGATGCCCTGGTACATGGTATGCGTTGCGCTTGGTTTCAAAGACAACATCATGGCTCTGATCGTTCCGGGTCTGGTATCTGTCTGGAACATCATTCTGGTAAAGGGCTTTGTCGCAGGTATCCCATACGAGATTACTGAATCGGCAAAAATCGACGGAGCAGGCGACTTCCAGATTTTTATCAGGCTGATCTGGCCGCTTTCCACTCCGGTTATCGCAACTATCGGTCTTTTTACCGCTCTCGGCTACTGGAACAGCTGGTACAACACCATGCTCTTCATCAATGACAGCAACCTGTACAGTCTGCAGTATCTTCTGTACAAGCTGATCAACGATGCGCAGGCACTGCGTCAGATTGCCGCTGAGTCCGGCGAGGTTATCAACACGGTTCCGATTGAGTCGATGAAAATGGCTCTGACCGTTATCGTTACCGGTCCGATCCTTCTGCTCTACCCGTTTGTACAGCGTTACTTCATCAAGGGTCTGACCCTTGGAGCAGTCAAGGGCTGATCCCACATTTCACCTTGGTTCCTGTCCGGCATGCGGGACTGCAGACCTGCTTCCCGCACCGCCGGATATTATACACGATTTTTTTTTAAGGAGGTTCTTTTTATGAGAAAGGCACACAAAATTCTTCCCTTCGCGATGGCTGCTATGACAGCTCTGAGCGCTCTTCCGGCAGTTCCGGCAATGGCTGAAACTGCAAAAGAGTACAACGGCAACGATGTTTCCGAGCACGTTGATCTGACTCTTTACTATGTCGGCAACGAGTACGGCGACGAGCAGATGATCTTCGACAGACTGAACGAGATCATGGAAGAAAAGATCAACGCAACCATCAACTTCAAGGCGCTGAGCATGTCCGATTACAGCACCAATTACTCTCTGCTTCTTGCAGGCGGCGAGGCAATCGACCTGATCTACACCTCCGGCTGGTGCTTCTACACCGACGAGGCAGGCAAGGGCGCTTTCGTTGAGATCACAGACGACATGATCCAGCAGTACATGCCGGAGACCTACAAGAGCCAGGCAGAGGCTTCTTATCAGCAGGGTATGATTGACGGCAAGCTGTACTATATGCCATGCAACAAGATCGGTTATGGCCACCAGTGTGTTGTCATCCGCGGCGATCTGAGAGAAAAGTATGGTCTGGACGAGTTGAAGTCTCTGGATGACCTGTATACTTACATGGCAGCGGTTGCAGCCGATAAGGATTCCGGCGTTGCCTACGCTTACAACGCTTCCATGAACGGAAAGAACCTGCAGAGTATGATTGCAGCCGCCGGAAATAATCTGCTTTCTGTCGATAACGGAAACTACTTCTACTATAAGTATGAAGAGGGCAAGACCGACTACACCGCTGACGATGTATTCTTCCTGTATGAGTCTGACGAGTTCAAGGCTTTCGCAGAGCAGATGAAGCAGTGTGCGGCTGACGGCGACTGGTCCATGAGCTCCATCAACAACCAGACCGATGTGAAGGACTCCATGCTGAACGGCACTTCCGCTGTTTACATTGAGAATCTTGGTACCTGCGGTGCGGTTGCAAACTCCATCACCCAGTCCAACCCGGAATGGAAACCGGAAGTTTACGACCTGAACATGGATAAGGTATCTACCGCGGTTTACGACGGCGACGGCTACGCAGTTCCGTATACTTCCAAGAATGTCGAGCGCGCGCTGATGGCTCTGGACGTATTAAAGAACGATCCGGACGCTTACGTTACCGCTCGTTACGGTATCCCGGATTACCACATCACCCTGAACGATGACGGAACATGGAGCCAGGCTGAGCATTATGGAACATGGTCTTACGGTGCAGCGGTATCATGGGGCTTAAAGAACTCTACTCTGGAAATGGATCAGGAAGGAACCTTCCCGACTCAGCTCGAGATCATGGACGAGTGGAAGAAGATCTCCGTTGACAGCCCGACAGTCGGCTTTGCATTCTCTACCACCAACATCTCCGATGCATGGGCAAGCCTGTCTGAGATCTATACTCAGTACATCCCGCTGCTTCAGCTTGGTCTGACCGATGATATTGACGGATGGCTCGGTGAGTTCCAGTCTATGGCTGAGACCGCTGGTCTGGACGAGATCAAGGCAGAAATCGCTGATCAGCTGAATGCTTACTTCGAGGCAAAGAACGCGCAGTAAGAAAACGCGGCAGGCTGCAGACAGAACTGACTGATTTGCAGACGGCATCGCTATCAAACCTGATTATCTAACAGAATATCCGCAAACGCTATGAAGCACATGCATCAAGAATACTTCCATGCTTCATAGCGTTTGCATCATTAACAGGGTGACGCCCGGATCCGGCTTTTGGATCCCTGCGTCACCCTGTTTCGTGCATCTGCAAACTGCTTTTTGCGCCGTATGGTGCTCATATGCAGACCAGAGCTTTTTATGTACTCTCGGAGTCTTTTCTGCACTTGCTTTTACGGCCGATTTTCCGCCAGC
>CAJMMH010000001.1 GCA_905214365.1 uncultured bacterium | reverse complement strand
ACTCCCCAGACTGTTGTAATAATCTTATCTTCTCTTGTGTCGTCTTTCATTTTTCGAGCAGATGCAGAGACCGGCGGAGAGTGAAGCATATTTTAATTCCGGATCGGAACAGGCTGTGCTGCGGAAGCGGTCAAAAAGCAGAGTCATCTGTTCTGAAATCAGTTCGGAGGAGCTGTCTGGGACAAAAAGCAGAAACTCATCTCCGCCGAGACGGCAGGCAATGGAAGGCTTTTTGTAGTCAGAAAGCAGGCTGCCAAGGTGTTTCAGGGCACGATCCCCAGCTTTGTGTCCGTATAAGTCGTTGATTTTTTTTAGGTTGTCCATGTCAATAAATACAAGGAAACCATCATGTTCCTGCATAAGCGCTGCAATCAGTCGTTCGCCGAGATGACGGAGTGGAAGGCCGGTCAAAAAATCATAGTTTCCGGAATCTTCCTGATTTTTCATGGTTGTCACGATACTGGAAAGGAAGGTTTCGAGGGCATTTTCAAAGGAAGAAGCATCCAGGTTTCCTGTCGGTATCTGACCGGAGTCCGGAAGCGGCAGCTCATTCCGGTCAAGCAGGTCAAGGAAAAGATCAGTAAGCTGCGGATCAAACTGTGTGCCGCGGTTTCTGCGGATTTCTTCGCGGATTTTGTCGGAGGAGAGCGCATTCCGGTAAATGCGGCGGGAGCTCATCGCGTCATAGCTGTCGGCAATTGCGACAATACGCGCTTCAATCGGAATGTTTTCTCCGGAAAGGCCATCTGGATAGCCGCTGCCGTCGTAGCGTTCGTGGTGATATCTTGCGATGTCAACCGCATGAGGAACGAACGCGATATTTTTCAGAATCTCCGCCCCGATAACCGTGTGCTTTTGAATCAAAGCGTATTCGTCCGGCGTCAGCCGCGCCGGTTTATTCAGTATCGTGTCAGGAATCCCGGTTTTGCCGATATCGTGCAGGCTGGCGGCGTATTTCAGGTTCTGGATTCTGTTCGGTTCCCATCCGAGTTCAAGAGCAATCCGCGCGGCGTATTCCGCAACCCGGAGAGAATGGCCGCGTGTATATTCGTTTTTCGCTTCAATAGTTGCGGAAAGTGTCTGGATCATCTGAAGAGAGAGCATTTCTGCCTGCTTTCTGCTGTGCAGAACCTCTGCCTGTCGGCGCTGCTTCTCAATATCGCGGATATACAGAATGGTTCGCAGAATATTAACAAGAAGCAAAATCAGCATACCGATGCCGAGAAACAGACCGGATGCGAATACAACAATGTAGACAGACAGAAGTTCCGTAAAAATACACAGAATCGATGCGACCATACCAAAAAGCAGAAGCCGATCCGTGTGCTTTTTGCTGGCGCGTAAGGATAAAAACAGGTTTCCGAATACAAGCAGAAGGACTGCAGCAAGAATGAGCTGTGAAACAGGAAGCGTTTCAATGTAATCGGCGATTCCGGCTGCCGCCAGAATTGAGCTGACAGCAAAATTCAGCACAGAAAGTATGCCAAGGCCAAGGTAAAGCCGGTGATGTGCATGCTTCTGGAGATTATCCGCGTACAAAAGAACCGGAAGTGGGGAAAGCATGATCAGGACGAAGCACAGGCTGCTCAACGATGAAGCATTGGGGAAAAGGACCTGGCGGAGCTTTGACTGGGCAAGCATCCATGCCGCTCCGACAACCATGCACCATCCGAGATATTCCATGTCAAAAACTGTGTGATAGGCAAGGCCGAGCATGAAGCTGAACAGGATGGCGGCCAGACCGGTAAACAGGAGAAAGAACGCGATGATGGTTTCTGCTTCGTAGTGCTCTAAAATCGACTGCCAGATATCAAACTTATCGCCGCAGTAGACCTGGTTGACAACACCGGAATAATTGGCAGTATGCGTAGTCAGTTCAATGCGTAGCTCTGTCCCTGCGTCAGCCGCGGATGTCGGGCAGAAAACATAGCGGCTCGCGGAATTTTTTCCGGCAAGGCGGGTATCTGCCGTATTGTATTCGACGCGCAGTTCATCGCCGACAAAAATCCGGACATCCTGCATGGAAGAGCGGATTCCGATTGTTGAAGCAGTGAAGTCGGCCGGAAGCTGCGAGACAATTGTCATTGTTTCCCCAACAGGGACATCGTACTGCCCTGGAACTGTAAGATCAGAGATCGTTCCATCAGTCTTTTCCCAGACAAAGCTTCCGGTGTAAAGAAGCGAATCCGAATACTGGTTGGACAGGCGTTCGTCAGCACCGAAAAATTGCATGAGGGCTGCCCAGCCGAAAACAGCAAACAGCAAAAGATAGAAAAAGCAACGTCCTTTCTGCTGCTTTATAGATGCAAAGTTTAACATATATGCGGCTCCTTGTTTGTATTTTATTGAGTTCTGAAAAGAAGTCAACTACAACCCGCCCCTAAAGGGATCGGGGCTTGCTAAAGACCCCGTAACCCAATAGGTTGAGATAGTTTGTACCTCGCCCATCTGGTCCTAGCGTCATCCGAAGATGCTTCCAGACTGCGCTTTTGCTCGCGTCCCCAGGTACATGGGATTGCGGGTACATCGCCGGGTGGTTGACAACACCCGTTTTTTGCTCCGGCCAGGCATGCCCGGCCGGAATATTAGTTTTCTTTGTGCTTCAGTTTCGGATTCGTGTCTCCAGACACATAGAAGGTGCCAAGTAACTGGATATTCATGGCTCCGATACGATCATCATTGGAACAATAGCCACAGCAGTCACAGATATATTCATGGATGTCATGATGCCTGTTCTCTTTTCGAATCCGTCCGCACTTTGGACAACGCTGAGAAGTATAATCAGGCTTTACTTTGATAACCTCAGAAGCTGTCTCGTGTGCTTTATAGGCAAGCATTTGTTCCATCTGGCAGAAAGACCAGGAGCGTAACTGTCTGCGACCTGTTTTAGTGAGCTGACTTATATTCTCCTCATTGAAGCTGACTCTGGTTAAGTCTTCAAGTACAAACAGCGTTCCCTGTCCGTATTTCGTCACGAGTGTCTTTGTGATCCGATGATTCACATCGGTCATCCAACGGTTCTCTCGTCCGGAAACACGTTTTAATACACGTTTCGCTGATTTGGTACCTCTTGACTGAGCCTCAGAGCGGACAGCCTGAAAAGCATCTCTCTTTTGCATGATCGCTTTGCCGTCAAAGAAAGCAGTCGTTCCCTGTTCATCATAGGTGGCTGCAAGAAAACGCAATCCGCGATCAATTCCAACAACATGTTTTACAGTTTCAGAGGAATACTCCTTCTCGTACTCTTTTGTCATTGGAATATGCAGATACCATTCGCCAAGAAGACTGACAATCTTTCCGGTTCCAAATTTCCAGGAACCGTCAAAGTAGTCCTTAAAGCATTCCGGTACATCGAAGGATACATGAATTCGACCCTGCAACGTATTCAAGGAAAGAACTGAGCCACCGTCCACAAAGCTGTAATCACGATTTCGAACGAAATCTGCTTGCGGGCGTGAGAAAAGAGCCGGCTTTTGTAACCAGTCAAGTGTTCTCGTGATATACTGTCTGGGTTCATCTTTCTCCTGATAAGAATAGGGATGATTAAAAAGTTGATCTTTAATGGTTTTGTATCTTGCAATTACTGTTTTGATACAGGACTGAGCAAGCTGAGATTTTAAGCCGTACTCAGTGCGAAGTGTCTGATACAGGAGCTTACTTAATTCAACTGAGTTTAATGGGAAACCATGGTCAAAGAGATAGCAAGACACAAAGTTACAGGCAACCCGATAGCTTTCAGTAAGCTCAGTCAGGGCTGCAATATCCTTCTTTTGCGGGTGGATATGTAACTTCATTGTTTTTACAATCTCTGCCATAGTAACTGCTCCTTTCTTGCTTTCACTGTATATAATTATGCTGTATATTCCAGTGAAAGCTAAGTTGTAAAAACGTCCCTAAAGGGACGACGTTTCCTTTTTCTTAATATGAAAATAATACGGATCTGTTTGAGGTCAGTATATCGTATTTCAACAGAAAACACAACGAAATTCGGGCAGATTGCACGAGAAGCAAAAAGCTGCATGACTGTTTTTATTTGCGCAAAGCGTGAACAGTAACTCTGTTTTGCTCAGGCAGTGACGGATTTTTGAGAAAAATTGCATTGCCGGAAGGACAGGAAGCGGGTATACTGACAAAAAAGGACGCGGGAAAAAACAGACAGAATAGTCTAGAGCGTGTGAAGATAAAAGGGAGGAACTCATGGAGAACCGAAAAGAAACCTGGATGAAGGCAGCTAAAATCACGGGCGGCGCGATTCTGGCGATTGTAATTGCCGCGCTCGCTGGGCTGCGCTACAGTACGTCGGCAGGAATTATTACGATTCTGACGATTCAGAATACCAAAAGGGAGACGCTTCAGACCGCGCTTGGACGGACGCTTGCGTTTGGCTGCGCATTGGTTCTTTCCGCAATTTGCTGGAATTGGATTGGCTTTACGATTCCTGCGTTCGGCGTATATCTGCTGCTGTTTTCATTTCTTTGTCTGGCGGCAGGATGGACAGCGGCGATTGCTATGGATTCCGTATTGATTACGCATTTCCTGACGGAAAAAGCGATGACGCCGGAGCTGGTTGTGAATGAGGTGCTGCTGTTTGCGATCGGAACCGGAATCGGAATCCTGCTGAATCTTCATCTTCATCCGAAGGCGGCGCTGTGGAAGAGCCGCATGGACGAGGCGGATGAGACAATCCGGGGGATAATCCTGCGCATGGCAGAGCGCGTACGCTCTCTGGACCGGTCGAATTATGACGGCAGTTGCTTTCAGGTACTTCAGAAGCAGCTGCAGGAGGCACGATCTTTGGCGGTTGCAAATATCGATAATTCATTTCCGGCATCGTCCGGACGGGAGCTGGATTATACGGAAATGCGGATGGCACAGAGCCTGGTGCTGAAGCATATTTATCAGAGTATCCGTATGCTGTCGTATCTTCCGGATCAGGCGGAGAAGGTGGGAAAATTTCTGGAACAGACCGGCAGGCAGTATGACAGCGGAAATGACGGGCAGCAATTGATTGCGCAGCTTCATACGCTGTTAAAGGAGATGAAAAAGGAACCTCTTCCGAAAGAACGGGAGGAGTTCGAGAGCCGCGCGGTATTGTTTTATATTTTAAAACAGTTAGAAGAGCTTTTGCTGCTGAAACAGGAATACGCGCGCAAATACCCAGTCAGAAATTGAAAATGGAAACGGCCTGTGGTCAGACCGCCGTTTCCTCTGCCGCTTTCTGCTTGATATTGGCCCATTGTTTGGTGCGGAAGAAATGAAGCATGCAGATCATGCCGAAGGCAAAGCTGATCGGATAGCATGCCATAACGTAGGTTCCGCTGATGCAGAAAGCAATCAGGCAGGCGCACGGGATCCGCACAGCCCACAGCATAAGCAGGTTAATCATGGTTGAATAGCGGACCTCGCCAAGTCCATTGGCAAAGTTGAGGATGCAGTTGAACACCGCGTATGTCCAGTAGCTCGGAAGGACGACATAGATGTACAGGACAGCGAGATCAATGGCAGCAGAGTCTTTAGTAAACACACTAAGAATCGGACGGCAGAAGATTGTGACGATGATTCCGGCGGAAGCGGCAATGACGCCGTTGCAGATCGGAATCAGACGGCCGCCGGTAACCAGTCTGCGGTACTTTTGCGCGCCGAAGTTCTGACCGGAAAAGGTTGTCGCGGCGGCAGAAAAGGAGCCGATGGCAACGTTGGCGATGCCGGTGACAGTAGTGGCGACCGAGCAGGCGGCAACGAAGGTTGATCCCTGCATGTTAATGAGGATCTGGAGAACCATGTGTCCGACCGAATAGATGGAGTTATTCAGACCGAGCGGGAGACCGACCTGGATGATGCTTTTCAGTTCATTTTTATCAATGCGCTGAGGCAGGAAGGTGAACTCCAGCTCCGGATAGTGCTTTTTAATATAGAAGATACTGAACAGCCAGGAAATATACATGGAAATCGTTGTAGCAACGGCAACGCCCGATACGTTCATGTGGAAAACAACAACAAACAGCAGATCCATAACAATGTTGGCGATACAGGAGATAATCAGAAAAATCAGCGTAGAACGGCTGTCTCCGAGACCGCGCAGGATGCCGGCATTCATGTTGTAGCCCATGTTGCCGAGCACACCGAGAAGGATGATCTGCAGGTAGGCAACGGCATAGTCCCAGGCATCTGCTGGAACCTGCATAAACCGCAGGATCAGCGGGCCGACAAACAGTCCGATTACAGTCAGCGGAATCGCGCTGCAGTACAGGAAGCCGATCGCCGTTGCAGTGACTGTTTTCAGCCGTTTCTGATCGTTTCCACCGACGCTGTGGGACACCAGAATTGAAACGCCGGTGCCGATGCCGAGGAAAATACACAGAAGCATTTCGACCGGCTGCGAGCTGGTGCCGACTGCGGCAAGCGACGCGGAGTCGCAGAAATTTCCGATTACAAGCTTATCCACTGTGTTGTAAAGCAGCTGGAGCACGTTTCCGGCACAAATCGGCAGAGCGAACAATAGAATCAGTTTTACAATGGAACCATTTGTCATATCGAGTTTTGCAGAAGCACGTTTTGCAGACATCAGGATCCTCCCCTTTCTGATATGATGTACGCTCGGAATCTCATATGTATCTGTTTTGCAGCTGATTTTCCAGGAGTACATTTCGCATATTGCGTTTTTATGATATAAACTTTATCATGCCGGTTTTTGGAAAGCAAGGGATTATATTGGAAAACGGATGGAAAATCAAGGACAGTGTTTTTGCCCGCACGTTACCGGGCGTGCAGATTGCGGGAATGATTTTTAAAGCACGCTCTGGACAGGAACGGATTTTCAGAAAGAATTTTGCAGGAAAAAAAGAAAAGCTCTTGACAGAAGATGGAATCATGTTATAATAAGCTTAAACATATGAATAATTGTTCATATGAAAAGAGGAAAGATGTACACTCGTAATTTTCACGGAAAGGTAAACATAAAAAGATTCCGGGAGTACATTGAACAATCAAGGAGGGCAGCTGCTATGAACAAAAAGCAGAAGAAGGTTCTGATCCGCATCATCATTGCGGCAGTATGTATGATTGTTTTGCATTTCCTTCCTGTCGAAGGATTTGTGCGCGCAGCACTGTATATGATCCCGTACTTAGTGATCGGATATGACATCCTGATTAAGGCGGGAAAGGGAATTATGAACCGTCAGGTATTTGACGAGAATTTTCTGATGGCAGTCGCAACGATCGGAGCAATTGCGCTCGGCGATTACCAGGAAGGCGTTGCCGTTATGCTGTTTTATCAGATCGGCGAGCTGTTCCAGAGCTATGCAGTGGGCAAGAGCCGCCGCAATATCAGTGATCTGATGGATATCCGTCCGGATTATGCAAATGTAGAAACAGAGAGCGGCGATCTGGAGCAGGTCGATCCGGATGAGGTTGAGATCGGTACGATAATTGTTGTAAAGCCTGGCGAAAAGGTGCCGATTGACGGCGTGATTACCGAAGGGAAGACAACGCTGAATACCAGCGCGCTGACCGGTGAAAGTGTACCGAGAGATGCCAGTGTCGGCGATGAGATTATCAGCGGCTGTATCAATATGTCCGGTCTGATTAAGATCCGTACGACAAAAGAGTTTGGTGAGTCTACTGTATCCAAGATTCTTGATCTGGTTGAGAACGCAAGCTCAAAGAAGTCGAGATCTGAGAACTTTATTTCTAAATTTGCAAAGTACTATACCCCGGCTGTCTGCTATGGCGCGGTTGCCCTTGCGGTATTGCCACCGCTGTTCCGGATTATATTTCTTCATGTGTCTCCGGAGTGGAACGAATGGATTTTCCGTGCGCTGACCTTCCTGGTTATCAGCTGTCCGTGCGCGCTGGTTATCAGTATTCCGTTAAGCTTCTTTGCCGGAATCGGCGGAGCCAGCAAGGCGGGTGTGCTTGTCAAGGGTTCCAACTATCTGGAAGCGCTTGCGGGAACAAAGATTGTTGTATTTGATAAGACTGGTACGATGACGCAGGGCGTATTTGAGGTCAGCGGAATCCATCACAGTACGATGGAGAATGAGAAGCTTCTGGAGCTTGCTGCTCATGCAGAGAGTTTTTCAAACCATCCGATCAGTCTGAGCCTGCAGAAAGCGTACGGCAAGCCGATTGATAAGAACCGTGTCAGCGATGTACAGGAAATCAGCGGAAACGGCGTGATTGCAAAGATTGACGGAGTTTCCGTTGCAGCTGGAAATGGTAAACTGATGAGAAGCCTTGGCATCGAACCGATGGAGTGTCATAGTGTGGGAACCGTTGTGCATATGGCAATAGACGGCAAGTATGCGGGTCATATCCTGATTTCTGACCGCACGAAGCCGACGGCGAAGGAAGCAATTGCAGAACTGAAGCGTGCGGGAATCCGTAAAACTGTGATGCTGACCGGCGACCGTAAGGCGGCTGCGGATCAGACGGCAAAGGAGCTTGGCATTGATCAGGTTTACAGCGAGCTTCTTCCGGGCGACAAGGTTGAAAAGGTAGAGCAGCTGCTGCGGGCGAAGACGGAGAAGGAAAAACTGGTATTTGTCGGTGACGGCATCAATGACGCTCCGGTACTTTCCCGTGCAGATATCGGTATTGCAATGGGCGCACTTGGTTCAGATGCGGCAATTGAGGCTGCGGATGTTGTCCTGATGGACGATGATCCGGTTAAAATTTCAAAAGCAATCCGCATTTCCCGCAAGTGCCTGCGGATCGTATATGAGAACATTTACTTTGCAATCGGCGTGAAAATCATTTGTCTGTTCCTCGGCGCGATCGGCGTTGCCAACATGTGGGCGGCAATCTTCGCGGATGTCGGCGTTATGGTCATTGCGGTACTGAATGCAATCCGCGCGCTGTCAGTGAAGGATTTATAGGAGACTGCAGTGATTCCTGTAGACGATCTAAGAACAGCTGGGCGGCTCTGGAATGAACCTGGTAGCGCTTCCAGATCAGCTGGCTTCCGATTTCCAGCTTCGGGGAAAGCGGGCGGAAACAGATGTGGCTGTTTCCGCAGGTATTGATCACATGATCAAGGCAAAGCGCATAGCCGATTCCTTCATCAACGAGGATGGAACCATTGTAAATCAGGCTATAGGTGGCCGCTACATTCAGGTCAGAGAGGTTGCGGCCGAGCCAGAGCGAGAGATCGCTTCCGTCCTTATATTGTCTGGAAAGAATCAGCGGCTTGCCCCACAGATCCTCCGGACTCACGCTTTCATTCGCAGCAAGCGGGGAATCGCGGCGCATCAGTACGCCCCAGGTATCGCGGACGGGGAGCGTCAGGTGATTATATTTTTCCAGAGAAAGCGGCTCAAACAGCACGCCGAAATCAATCAGACCTTTATCAAGAAGCTCCAGCACGTCACAGGCATCTCCGCTGGAGATACGGAATCGCAGCTGCGGATATTCATTCCGCAGCTGTTTTGCTGTGCGGGCAATCAGATGGATCGCGTCCGTTTCCGCCGCGCCGATGTAGATTTCTCCGCTGACCGCATCATCGGAGCAGGCAACCTCATCCTCTGTTTTGCGGACCAGATCGAGAATTTCTTCCGCGCGCTTACGCAGAATCATCCCTTCCTCCGTCAGCGTAATTTTTCGGTTTCCGCGAAGGAAGAGCTGCTTTCCCAGTTCTGTTTCAAGATCCTTCAGCTGACGGGAAAGCGTTGGCTGGGATAAATGCAGTGACTCCGCAGCTCCGAGAATGCTCTGTTCTCTGGCAACAGCGAGAAAATATTCAAGAACACGAAGCTCCATAAAAGTTCCTCCCTTCTTTGGCATCGGCTTCCGAAATCTCTCTCAGGCACAATGGGGTTTTGAGAGATGACAGGCGTGCAGCTGAAGTATAGCAGAAATCTGCTATGCCGGTCAAGCATAACAGAATATGAAAGATAAGTATTTGTTGTTTTGGTACGGAACGGCTATACTATAAACAGAAAATGCTGCGTTTTTTGCGCAGCGTGAGCAGAAAGCAGATGAAGAAAAGACGCTGCAAAGCGGCGGAAAGGACAGGATGATGCAGAACAAAACGCCAGATGAAGATATGATTCGGAACTTAAAGGACGCAGGCTGCTGCGAAAAGAAAATTGCCGCGTTTTGTGATGCTGCCCGGCAGGGAAAGGAACGCGAGTGCAGGAAGCTGCTTGAGCAGCACCGAAGGACGCTGATGGAGTCAATTCATGAAGGGCAGAAGTGCGTGGACTGTCTGGATTACCTGATGTACCAGATGGACCGGGATCAGAAGAAGCAGAAGTGTGCCGCTGAAAAAGCCGAAGCAGGCAAAAAACAGAAGACGGCGGAAGGACAGAAGTAAACAAAAGCAGTGCAGAGAAAATAAAAAGGCGGCGAAGCAATGGAAATGTGCTTCGCTGCCTTTTTTCGATGCGAATGAAATATTCGGCGATATGTTTATTATCTGGTTACGATCTCAACCGGAACATTGAGGATCTTGGCAACCTTCAGGATGGTATCGATATGTCTGCCGCAGGCAGCTGCCATATGATGGGTCGGGCCTGCCTCACTCCAGCGGTTTACAAACTCTCTTGCGCCGCAGGTGAAGCGGGTTCTCATGTTGGTGTCGCCGAAGGAAAGGATCGGTCCTTCCTCGTTTACGCCCTCTGCAACAACGAACTTGAAGTGGCCGTCAGCGTCCTGAGTGATAGCCAGGTAGGTAACCGGGCCGGTGTACGGATAAAACTGAGTCAGGTAGCCGCCGCCGGTCTTGCCGTGGAATACCTTAACGATCTTCATAGTAGGCTTCTTTGCGGAGATATCAGCGTCGCCGCTTCCAGAGTGGCCGATGATGCAGATATCGTCGTTGAAGTCGATGGAGTACATCTCGGACAGCTGGCCGGTGCCGGAGATGGTCTTTAAGATGCTCATTGCCATCGCAACCTTCATGTCGCCTTCAACAGCGCATGCGGTTCCCTGCTTGATCAGCATGGAGAATGCCGGGATCAGCATGGAGTCAAGAACGCCGGCCTTGCCCTGTGCGAATCCGTCGTAGTGAGAAGCGATCAGGCCGAGATGCTCGTCCTTAACCCACTGCTCAAATGCAACGACATACTTTGCCATCTCCCATACCTTCTCGATGGTGCCGCCGCCCTCGATCTCGAAGGTATCCAGAATATCCTGAGCCTTTGCACGGATTGCTTCCTCATCGGTGATGTTGTCAGCGATTGCCCACATCTTCTCCCAGTCAAACTGCTTGGTGTACAGGAACATGCGGTTGTACAGGTTGGTCTCGTCGATATACAGATCCATCATACCCGGATACGGTCTTCCGATCTGAGCGATGTTGGTATCGCGGAATCTTCTTCTTACCTGAGCAGCCTTGCACCAGTCCTCAATCTCAGCCTGAACAGCCGGATCTCCGCCTTCAACAACACCGGTGATAACAGCATGTCTCTTGCCTGCGCGCTCCAGATCGGCAACAGCCTCGCCGACAGCGCCGCACGCGTAGCCTTCGCCCAGCCAGGACGCGATATCGGTATGCTCATAGTCCAGAGCCTTCAGCTTCTGAACATTTACCAGAACAACCGGAACATCCAGGTCGCGGATTGCCGGAAGCATGTTGTAGGAAGTTGCGTAGGTCAGCATCTGAAGGAATACCAGATCAACGTCTGCGGCGCGGAACTTGTCGCCTGCAGCCATTGCCTGCTCTTTGGTGGTAACCATGCCGCCGTCAATGATCTCTACGGTATCCGGAAGGGTCTTTTTGAATGCTGCGTACTGAGCCTCGAACTCCGGAACCAGAGACGGGAACTGAGGAAGGTATGCGCCTAAAGCGATGGAAAATACACCAACTCTTGCTTTTGTGTTAACTAACATGTCAGAACCTCCAATTTGTTTGATTATGCCTGATATACTTTAATGCCGAAGGACTCATGGATCGTGGTGCGGGCCTCTTCGACGCTGGAAAACTCGCCTGCTTTGAGTATCTGGGCGGTAATATTTCCGATTGCGGTTGCCTCGCCCGGACCGGCATGGATTTCCTTCTTTGTTGCCTTTGCAGTCAGTTCATTGAGGTAGCCCGCGTTGGAACCGCCGCCGACAATGTGGATGCGGCTGTAGGTTCTTCCGGTCATCTCTTCCAACTCTTTCGCGGTCTTTGCGTAGCACTCCGCAAGGCTGGTATAGATAACGGTAGCAATCTCGCCGAGGGTTTCCGGAACCTTCTGGCCGGTTCTGCGGCAGTAGTCCTTCACCTCTTCGGTCATATTGTCCGGAGAAAGGAAGCACTCATCGTTCGCGTCAACTCTGGACGGGAAGTCCTTTGCCGCTTCCGCCATCTCGCAGATCTGGGCGAAGCTGTAGGCATCGTTGAACTCGTGGCGGACAGACTGGATCATCCACAGACCCATAATATTCTTCAGGTAACGGAAACGTCCTTCATAGCCGCCTTCGTTGGTGAAGTTCATACTGCAGCTCTTTTCGGAGCAGTCAGCCTCTTTGCGCTCGATTCCCATCAAGGACCAGGTGCCGGAGCTGATATAAATGAAGTCGTCGTCATTGGCCGGAACCGCCAGAACTGCGGAGCCGGTGTCGTGGGTAGCAGGAGCGACAACCTCAAGATCGAAGCCGACCTCCTTCTTGATTTCATCGGTCAGGCTGCCGATGCTTGTTCCCGGCATGATCAGCTTCTGGAAGATCTTCTTCGGGTAGCCGAGCATATCGATCAGCTCATAATCCCAATCCTTGGTAATCGGGCTTACCAGCTGGCCGGTGGTTGCTTCCGTGTACTCGCAGGTCTTTTTGCCGGTAAGAAGATAGTGGAAGTAATCCGGTACGTGAAGCAGCGTCTCCGCCTGCTCCAGATACTCCGGATGCTTTTTCTTTACGGCCATCAGCTGATAGATCGTGTTGAAAATGGCCTTCTGGATACCGGTTCTCGCGTACAGATCCTTCAGAGAGATGATCTTGTAAACCTCTTCATCCATGCCGTCTGTGCGGTGATCACGGTAACCAACGGTATTGCCGAGTACGTTGTCATTCTTGTCCAGAAGAACAAAGTCAACGCCCCAGGTATCGATTCCCATGCTGACCGGAATCTTGCCGATTTCCTTACATTTCTTCATGCCGTTTACGATTTCACGGAACAAACGGTCAAATTCCCAGCAAAGTTCGCCGTCCTTTTTAACCATGCCGTTCTCGAAACGGTAAATCTCTTCCAGGATCATCTTTCCATTTTCCATGTGTCCCAGAATGTGGCGTCCGCTGGACGCGCCAATATCTACTGCCAGATAATATGCTGCCATGTTTACCTCCTAAAAAGCGTGTTTGCGCTCATATCTGCTTCTATCATCATACACCAGACTGCCCTTTGTGGCAAGATCCTTTTTTTCTTCATGGAAAATTACACCGAAAAAAACCGGCAGGTAAATCCTGCCGGAAACACGTTCTGGAAGCGATTAATTTCGGAAAACCGTGCGGCGGATGCCAAATGCCGTCACACATGCGGTAATCAGCTCTGCAGCCGGGAATGCAAGCCAGATGCCGGTCATACCGAACAGCGCGGCCATGACAAACGCGCAGACACTGATTGCGATAAAGCCTCTGAGGATGGACGCCGCAAATGCCCAGTTTGCAGCTTCGGTCGAGCTTAAAAAGCCGGTTCCGACAATATTGAAGCCGGCAAAAAGGTAGCCGGTAAAGTAAAGGCGCACACCGGTATCAGCGTAGACGGCCATTTCCGGGTTTCCCTCGCCGTTAAACATAGCAACAATCGGCTCAGTCGCTATGTTGGCAATGAGGACAACAAGCAGAGCGGCACAGAGTGTCGTAATCAGAGAGAGCCGGAGCACCTGGCGCAGGGCATGATGCTCACTGCGCCCGTGAAACCGGCTTAACAGCGGCTGAGAGCCCTGGGCGATACCATTGAAAATGGAGGTAGCGACCATTGCGGTGTTGGCAACAACTCCGTAAGCGGCAACGCCGACATTTCCGGCAAGACCGAGAATCAGGAAGTTGAAAATCGTTGTGGTGACACCGGAAGAAATTTCGCCGACAAATGCCGGAACGCCGAGCTGGCAGGAGCGGAGAAGCTTTCGTACAGACGGGCGGGCAGCGCGCAGGCGCAGTGTATTTTTCTTGGAAAGAAAATGCAGACTGCAGACCAGAATGCCGACAAGCGGAGAAATTGCCGTTGCCAGGGCTGCGCCGGACATCCCCATGTCGAGCGGAAACATCAGCACGTAGTCCATGACAATATTGAACATGCTGCTCGACAGCGTCGCTGCCATTGCCAGAGACGGATTCTTATCATTGCGGACAAACGCATTGAGAATATAATTCCACATGAATATCGGGCCGAACAGCAGAAAGAGACGCGTATACGGTGTACCGATCCGAACGATTTCCGGGTCGCCGCCGAGCAGAGCGATCAGCCGATCCGGAATCAGAATGCCGGCTGCAGTAAACAGGAGTCCAAGTACAAGCGCGAAAAACAGCGCGTTGAACAGATAGCTGTCAGAATCGCTGTCACCGCGCGCACGGCTGATGGTAAAACGGGTTGCCGAGCCGACCGCAATCATAGAACCAATTGCAAAAATCAGACTGTAAAGCGGCAGGACAAGGTTAAGCGCGGTAATGCCGTCTGCGCCCTCCGCCAGTGAAATAAAAAAGGTATCCGCAAGCACATAAGCGGAAATGCCGATCATACCGAGAATATTCTGCGAGACATATCCGGCAAACGAGCGGCGGATTGCC
This sequence comes from uncultured bacterium, assembly GCA_905214365.1. GTDB lineage: Bacteria > Bacillota > Clostridia > Lachnospirales > Lachnospiraceae > Anthropogastromicrobium. Next base: position 31,258 of record CAJMMH010000001.1, on the reverse strand, counting down.
TGCGGGGAAGAATCTGAGTGAATCATAAACCCTCCTAACATCATAAATGTGCTCTCGGAGTCTCGTTGTGCCTGGCTTTGCGAGAGTACATATAGAAACTGGCCGTACGGAGAATCATTTGCCGCACAGCCAGATTATCATAATATAGCGGAAAAGCAAAGTCAAGCTGAAGATTAACCGGACGGGTTAAACCACTTTTTTTAAGGTCAGCCCGACTTTGTGATAATAGAAGAAGAGAATGATACTGCAGAGAATCCATCCGAGCGGATATCCGAGGGCAACGGCAGTTACGGTGTTAAAACATCTGGAAATGATGAAGAGATAAATCTGGCGGAATACGATAAAGCTTCCCATCATAATCACCATTGGAGCAGTGGAGTTTCCGGCTCCGCGCAGTGCGTTGGCATAGATCTGATTAAAGCCGATGGCAAAATAAAACGGCATCATCAGACGGATAAACCATACGCCATATTCAAGAACTTCCGGATCCTGGTTAAATAAAGAAGCAAGGAACGGGGCAAACAGAAGCACCGGAACCATCAGGATTGCGGCAGCGGCTTCCGCAAGAAGAACTGCAGTCCGTGTTCCCTGTCTGGCACGGTTCGTGTTTCCTGCGCCGAGATTCTGGCCGACAAAGGTAGTGACGGAGAGACCAATACTCTGGATCGGAAGCAGGCAGAACTTATCCAGCTTTCCGTAGGTCGTCCATCCTGCCATGCAGGAAGAACCGAAATGGTTGATATAGGATTGAACAAAAACGTTAGAAAATGAAGTAACAGCCATCTGAAGACCGGCAGGAAAACCGATTCGGAAGATAGAGACAACGGTACTCCGGTCAATCCGCAAATCCTTCCAGATCAGGCGGTAAGAACTGGTTTCACGGGTCAGGATTACCAGAACCAGAATTGCGGAGATCCATTGGGAGATGACCGTAGCCCAGGCTACGCCTGCGACACCGGCATGGAAATAAATAACAAATACCAGGTCAAGAATAATGTTGGAAACCGCACAGACAATCAGGATGTAGAGCGGCCGCCTGGAGTCTCCGACTGCCCGCAGGATTCCGGAACCCATGTTGTAGAGCATCAGACCGGAAATTCCGGCAAAATAAATACTCAGGTATTGGGAAGATTCCGGGAACACATCTTCCGGCGTATCCATGAGCCGCAGGAAAACAGGAGACAGAATCAGGCCGATGATAGTAAAGAAAACAGCCAGCACAAAGGTCAGGGCAATAGTTGTATGAACTGCCCGGTGAACTGCCTTGTCATCGCGGCTTCCGAAGCTGTGGGAAATAACAACGCCGGCACCAGTAGCAAGTCCGGCAAAAAAGCCGATAATCGAATTGACAATACAGTCTGTAGAACCAACGGCTGCCAGCGCGGTTTTGCTGACATAGTTTCCGACAACAATACTGTCTACCGTATTATAAAGCTGCTGAAACAGATTTCCGACCAGAAGAGGGAGCGCAAACAGAACTAACTGCGGCAGAATGTTTCCTTCTGTCATCAGACGGCTGTTTTTTGAGGAAACAGATTTGGAAGAAGCGATACCCATAATAAAGAAACAGTCCTTTCTGAAAGGTAAAATGTACTCTCGGAATCCAGTATACCGCGGCAAAGGAAAAAGAGAAATGGTTAATCTTTGACTTTTTCAGACTTCCTCTTGCATTTTATGCGGACACGTTGTACCTTTATTTAAGAAAGCGATTCGGGCAGCGATGTTCATGTCCTCTTGGAATTCTGTAAGTTCAGGCACAACGGGATTCCGAGAGCACATTTCGGAGAAAAGGAGGGAGCATGTGGGTTTGTGGCTGAACAGAGAAATCGGGACGGAGATTCCGGAAACCGCGGCAACAGAAACTGTGGAATTTCTAACGGATGAACTGTCAAAACAGGTAGAGAAGTGGAAAGGCATTTCGATGAGTGACCTGTTTGATACGTATATGCCGATTGCGGCCGACTATTTGCTGCGGGCAGTGCTTGCAATTGTTATTTTTCTGATCGGAAGAAAGCTGATCAATAAAGCGGTGCGCCTGTGTACTGACATGATGGAACGGCACGGACTGGAAATAACAGTCTGCCGTTTTCTGCGCAATGTCCTGTACGCAATCGGATATCTGATGCTTGTGATGATCTTGTTCCAGACAGTCGGAATCACTGTAACATCAATTGCGGCGATTTTTGCATCGGTCGGCGTGGCGGCCGGCCTGGCGCTGCAGGGGAGCCTGTCAAATTTTGCCGGAGGCGTGCTGATTCTGCTGTTAAAGCCGTTTGTGATCGGCGATTATATCGTGCAGGGAAGCAATGAGGGAACGGTAAAGGAAATCGGTCTGGTGTATACCAAGCTTCGCACCCTGGATAACCGCCTGGTTCTGATTCCGAACGGAACGCTAGCGGACAGCAGCGTTGTAAATGTAACGGCAAATCCGACCAGGCAGCTGGAGCTGATTGTTGGAATTGGTTATCAGTCTGATTTAAGGAAGGCGAAGGAGCTGCTGCGGGAGCTTGCCATGTCTGATCCAGCGCGGTTATCTGATCAGCCGATTGAGGTATTTGTCTCAGAACTGGCAGACAGCAGTGTAAATTTGGGGCTGCGGCTGTGGGTCTTAACTGAAGAATACTGGAAGACAAAATGGCGGCTGACGGAGCAGATTAAGCTGACGTTTGACCGGGAAGGAATCGAAATTCCATACAGGAAGGTAGACGTACAGCTGACCGGATGTAAGAAAGAACGTCCGGCGTGTGAAGAGAGTGGAAACGTGCAGAAAACAAAGAAGGGATAGGATATGAAGATTTTTACGAATGGACTGGTATATACACAAGATGGAATGAAGGAAGCGTTTGTTGTGGACAGGGACCGATTTGTTTATGTCGGCAGCAATGAAGAGGCAGCGAAGTATGAGGGAGAAGTAACCGATCTGCAGGGGCAGTTTGTCTGCGCGGGATTCAATGATTCTCATATGCATCTGCTTCATTTCGGCGAGTGCCAGGTGGTTGCGGATCTGAGCACGCAGACTGGCAGCATGGAGCAGGTACAGGATGGCTTGAAGCAGTTTGCCGCGGAGCATGAGCTGAAGCCAGGTCAGTGGATGGTTGCGATGGGTGTCAATCAGGATTATTTCAGTGGAGAAAAGCGGTTTCCGGACCGGCACGATCTGGATCTGGTGTCGGAAGAGGTCCCGATTATGCTGAACCGCACCTGCGGACATATCTGCGCGGTCAATTCAAAAGCGCTGGAGCTGATGGGACTGGAAACCGCGAATCCGGACGGAAGCCGCACGGTATCGGAGATTCCGGAGGTTGACGGCGGAGAAATCCAGGTCGATGCAAATGGCGTGCCGACCGGCTGGTTCTTTGAAAACGCGATTGAATGCGTCAATGCCTGCCTCCCGACATATACCATTGAGGATGTAAAGCATATGCTCGTAGAAGCAGCACACTGGGTAAACCGTCAGGGAATTACTTCTGTACAGACAGATGATTTTATTACGCTGCCTTCCGTAAATTGGAGAACGGTAATCCAGGCATACCGGGAGCTGATCCGGGACGGACTTCTGACGGTGCGTGTCAACGAGCAGAGCCAGCTGCAGGAGCCGGAACAGCTGCAGGAGTTTTTGGATGAAGGATATACGACGGGCGTTGGCGATACGATGTTCAAGATCGGACCGCTGAAGATTATCGGAGACGGTTCACTTGGCGCGAGAACCGCGTATATGAGAGAAACATATGCAGATCAGCCGGAAGAAAAAGGAATGCTGGTTGCTTCTTCGGAAAAGCTGAAGAAGCTGGTAATGCTTGCGCATACGCACAACATGCAGGTCGCGGTGCATGCGATCGGAGACGGCTGTGTGGACGGCGTACTTGACGCGTATGAAGAGGCAATTCAGGCGTTTCCGCGCAGCGATCACCGTCACGGAATCGTTCACTGCCAGCTGATGCGTCCGGAACATTATGAGCGGTTTAAGGAGCTTGGCGTTCATGGGTATATTCAGTCCATTTTCCTGGATTATGATATTCGGATTGTCAGAGAACGAGCAGGAGAAACGCTTGCCGCGTCCAGTTACGGCGGCAGCTGTTATCCGGAAATGGGAATTTCCATGTCCAACGGATCAGACGCGCCGGTTGAGCTTCCGGTGCCGCTGCGGGGAATCCAGTGCGCTGTTACCAGACAGGATCTGGCAGGCACATTTGCACCGTATCGTCCGGATCAGGCGATGACCGTAAAGCAGGCGCTGGATTCCTTTACGACAGGCGGTGCGTATGCGTCCTTTGAGGAAGATATCAAGGGAGATATCCGCACGGGAATGCTGGCAGACTTTACCGTGCTTGCGCAGAATCCATTCTGCGTTCCGGCGCATGAGCTGGCAAAGATTCCGGTACAGGAGACGTGGCTTGGCGGAGAACGGATTTTTTGCCTTGCGGAAAAGAACAAATAAAGATTACGGGAGCACATAAAGAGGAAAAGGAGCAGTCAGAGATGGCTGCTCCTTTTTGACGATAGCATCTTGGGGGAAAATCTTTTTCAGACGGGTTCTGGAGCGCTGCCGAACGCGAATTGCAGTAATTTTTGAAATATCGCTGCTATTGATAAAGATACTCAATAACTGGAATTGACTTTCAATAATAGTTAGACTATACTAACTCTAAATTACAACTTTTATAGAAACAGACAGTTCCAAAGCTGCAAAACGGCGGCATACAACAAAAAACGGGACAGGGGGAGGTTTTCATGTTTCTTGAGGTAAAAGGAATCCAGAAATCATTTGGAAGCGGAGAAAACCGGACAGAGGTGCTGAATGGAATTGATTTTTCACTGGAAAAGGGAGAGATCTGTGTCCTTCTCGGACCGTCTGGCTCCGGAAAGTCAACTCTGCTTAACATTATTGGAGGTATTGACGCGGCTGACGCGGGCAGCGTATCAATCAATGGGGAGAAGACAGAAGAAATGTCGGAAAGGACGCTGACGATGTATCGCCGTCGTCATTTGGGATACATTTTTCAGATGTACAACTTGATTCCGAACCTGAATGTAAAGGAAAATATTGAGGTAGGCGCGTATTTAAGTGAGCATCCATTGGATATTAATGATCTGCTGCATACGCTTGGCCTGTATGAGCATCGTTATCAGATGCCGAACCAGCTGTCCGGCGGCCAGCAGCAGAGAACGGCAATCGGACGCGCAATTGTCAAAAATCCGGACATTCTTCTGTGCGATGAGCCGACCGGCGCGCTGGATTATCATACGTCAAAGGAGATTCTGGCACTGATTGAGGATGTCAACCGGAAGTTCGGCAACACCGTAGTTATGGTAACGCACAACGACGCAATTCGGAACATGGCAGACCGTGTGATCCGGCTCCGTGACGGTCAGATCCGCAGCAACGAAACCAATGCAGTCCGGATTGCCGCAAAGGATCTGGAGTGGTAAGGAGGAGGCAGATGAAGAATCCATTAAACAGACGTCTGCCGAGAGAACTGCGGCAGGAAGCGGGAAAATATCTGGTGATTTTTCTGTTTATGACACTGACGATCGGTATTGTTTCCGGATTTCTGGTTGCCGGAAACAGCATGATTGCCTCATATCAGGAAAGCTTTGAAAAATATCAGATCGAGGACGGACATTTTGTCCTGGATCAGCAGGCCAATCAGGCGTTGGTTGGTGCATTGGAAAACGCCGGCGTGACGCTGTACCCTGATTTTTATCTGGAAGAAAAAATTGACCATGATCTGGACGGAACCGAGGACAGTACGCTCCGGATTTTCGCAAAGCGTGATCAGATCAACCTGGTCTGCCTGATGAAGGGGGAAATGCCTGCAGCAGTTAATGAGATCGCGATTGACCGCATGTACGCCGACAATAACGGCATAAAAACCGGAGATACGATTGCAATCGCCGGAAAAGAATATACCGTAAGCGGACAGGTGGCGCTGTCGGACTACAGCGCGCTGTTTTCGGATAATACAGACATGATGTTTGATGCGGTTAAGTTCGGTGTTGCGATTATGACACAGGAGGGCCTGGAGGCAGTCGGCGATCCTGTGTGGCATTATCAGTATTCCTGGAAATATCAGAAGAAACCGGCTAATGAAGCCGAAGAGCAGGAACAGTCCGAAACGCTGATTTCCGCGCTCGGTGCGCAGATTCTGGCATATAAGCTGTTTGGAAAAACGCTGACAGTAAGAAACTTTGTTCCGCGCTACGCAAACCAGGCGATTCAGTTTACCGGCGATGATCTCGGCAGTGACCGCTCGATGGTGATTGTGCTTCTGTACATTCTGATTGTCATTATGGCGTTCATCTTTTCCGTTACAATTCAGCATACCGTTCAGCAGGAAGCGTCAGTTATCGGTACGCTCCGCGCGTCCGGGTATACCAAGCGGGAGCTACTGCGCCATTACATGACGGTGCCGATGGCTGTGACAGCAGCAGCGGCGCTGATTGGAAACCTGCTTGGGTACAGTAGCTTTAAAGATATGGTTGCGGGTATCTACTACGGAAGCTACAGCCTGCCGACGTATGTGACGCTCTGGAATGGAAATGCCTTTGTGCTTACAACAATTGTTCCATTGGTGCTGATGCTTCTGATTGTCAGTGTGACGCTGTGGAGCAAGCTGACGCTTTCGCCGTTACGGTTCCTGCGCAGAGATCTGGCGCGGCATCAGCGAAAAAAGGCGCTCCGACTGCCGGCATGGAGCTTCTTTTCCAGGTTCCGCCTGCGCATTATCCTGCAGAACGTTCCGGGATACATTACGTTATTTATCGGTATTTTCTTCGCTAATGTTCTGCTGCTGTTTGGTATGATGATGTCACCGCTGTTAAAGCATTATCAGCAGGAAATCATCGACAGCATGATTGCGCAGTATCAGTATATTCTTACCGGTCCGGTTGAAACAGACGTGCCGGGCGCGGAGAAATACAGTGTGACGTCTCTGCAGATGCCGGGTGAGAACGGAGAGGAAATCACCATTTACGGAATTCAGGACAACAGCGCGTATGTACACGAGGAGCTGGCGGCGGAAGGAGTCAGCATTTCCGAAGGCTTCGGAGAAAAATACGGCATCCATCCGGGAGATACGCTGACACTGCATGACCGTTACAGCGGAGACGAATATGCTTTTGAAGTAGAATCCTATATCGACTATCCAGCGGCGCTGGCGGTGTTTATGCCGAAAGAAGAGTTCTGCCGCGTATTCGATCAGGAGGAAGTCTATTTCAACGGATACTTCTCAAGCGAAGAGATTGCGGATATTCCGGAGCTGTCTCTGGTCAGCTGCATTACCGAGGATGATCTTACCAAGGTGTCCAGACAGCTTACCGTTTCGATGGGATCCATGTTTTATATTTTGAATGTATTTGCCGTTATCATGTTCCTGCTTCTGATGTATCTGCTGACGAAGCTGATTATTGAGAAGAACAAAACATCAATTTCGATGACAAAGATACTAGGCTATCAGGATAAAGAGATTGCCAGCCTGTATCTGACCGCGACAACATGGGTTGTCGTTGTGTCGATGCTGATCAGCGAAGCGCTCGCGACGCTGTCAATGAGCGGATTGTACCGTGAGCTCCTGAAGGATTACAGCGGCTGGATGGAGCTGTATATCAACCCGGTTACTTACGTTGAAATGTTTTTCATAGGCCTGTTATCCTATGCTGCAGTTGCGGCAACGCAGATGCGCAGAATCCGCCGCGTACCGCTGGATGAGGCACTGAAAAATCAGGAATAAAAGATTAAAGGTCTTCAGCGGAAAATCAGCCGAAAAGACAGATACACAAGGAACCTTGTGAGATTATCATAGAAAGAGGAGACAGTCAAAGGTCTCTTCTTTTTTTGAGGCAGGAAATTGGATCTTTTCCGAACCCCAAAATTCTGGTATACTATATATCAAAAATGATAAAGAACGCCTGCCGCAATTCCGGAAAATATTGCAAAAGAGACGGCACAGCCGTTTGCGTCCGGCAGTGCCGGATATGCTGCAGTATTCTACGGGAGTGTTATAAATTTCAGGCGTATATCTGTGGGAGGAAATTAATGAAATATATTTTTGGAACTGCAGACTGGCAGACCGCTGCGCAGGGGGAAAGCAAATGTTTCCTTCTTGCCAATGGACTGGGCGGCTACTGCAGCCAGACGGTAATCGGATCAAATGCGAGAAATGACCAGGCGCTGCTGATTTCAGCGGAGGTTGCGCCGTCGGAGCGGTGGACAATGGTGAGCCGGCTGGATGAGACGCTGTATGTCAATGGCGAGGCGTATGTGCTTGCGAGCCAGTCCTTTGTAACCAAAACGCAGAATCAGACCGGTTTTCACTATCTGAAGCGGTTTGCGCTTGATGGTCTGCCGGAGTGGGAATATCTGGTGAAGGGGGTTACGGTACGGAAACGCCTGGTGCTGGTGTATGGAACCAACAGCCTTTCGGTACGGTATGAGATTCAGACCTGCGAGGGACAGACGGCAAAGCTGGAGGTTGTTCCGGTGTACGGCATTCATCCCAAGAATGACCGTCCGGCAGTAAGTTATCCGGTTATGTGCCGCGAAATCCCCGGAAACGCTTCGGGATTGTATCAGCTGAGCGCAAACGGAAAGCAGTTGTATCTGATGACAGACGGCGCAGCTTCGCAGGGGGAGACAGCGTTTATCCCCGGCTATTATTTTGAACAGGACGCAGCAGATGGAAGAGAAGGCTTCGGAAGCGGCGTGACCTGCCATCAGGTCAGCTCGAAGACTGCGGCAGATGGAGAAGAGACAGAGCTGACACTGCTGTATGGAACAGACGAAGCCTGGATGACGGAAATGGATGCTCTGGCAGCATCGGATGGATTGGGCATGCTGGCGCGCAGGCTGGAGCGGGAGGAGCTGTCTCGTCAGCAGCGGATTGCCGATCAGAGCGGACTTCGCTCAGAGGCAGGCCGTCAGCTGGCAGTCAGTGCCGATGCGTTCCTGACCCGCCGGGATTCAACCAATGGGATGTCGATTCTGGCAGGATTTCCGTTTTTCGGGGACTGGGGCAGAGACACGATGATCGCATGTTACGGGTGTACGCAGGCAATCGGAGAAAACGATGCGGCAAAGAGTATTCTGCGTACATTTATGCAGTACTGCCGCCGGGGAATCATGCCGAATCTGTTTCCGGAAGGAAACCAGGAGCCAATGTACAATACGGTAGATGCGTCGCTGCTGTTTATCAATGCGGCGTGGGAATACCTGCAGGAGAACCCGGATGCGGACTTTGAAGAAGAGGTGCGCAAAACAGCGGAAACGATAGTCTGCTGGTACGCGTGCGGAACCGATTATGGGATTCACATGGATACGGATCATTTGTTGGCGGCGGGCAGCGATCTGTGGCAGCTGACCTGGATGGATGTGCGTTTCGGTGAAATACTTCCGACGCCACGGCATGGAAAACCGGTTGAAATCAACGCGTACTGGTACAATGCAGTAAAGATTCTGGAAAAGCTGGAGAAACGGGCGGCAGAGAAACCGGCAGCAGGACGGTCATCCGAAGAAGCAGTTCCGGAACTGACAGCAGGCTGGAATCAGATGTGTCCGGCAGCGAGGGCGGCAGAGCTGGAAACGCTGGGCCGACAGATCCGGGAAAGCTTTTTAAGGAAATTTACCAGGCCGGACGGGGCGCTTTACGATGTGCTTCCTCTTGGAGATGCTGAGCCGGAAGCGGCAGGCAGACAGATCCGCTGCAATCAGGTATTCGCGCTTTCTGTTGCATTTCCGATCCCGGCAAAACAGCAGGCACAGAAGATTTTAGGGCAGATCCGGCGGGAACTGTATACGCCGGTTGGCCTGCGCAGTCTGTCTCCGTCTGATCCGCAGTATCATCCGCATTACGGCGGCGCGCAGTTTGACCGTGACATGGCATATCACCAGGGAACAGTCTGGGTATACCCGCTCGGCGATTATTACCGCGCGTGTCTGCGGTACGCGGATAACCGGGAAAAAGAAGCAGAGGGCATTCGCCGGGAACTGGAAGCAGTCGAGGCTGCCATGGCGGAAGGCTGTCTTGGACAGCTGCCGGAAATCTATGACGGCGATTGTCCGGCTGCTTCCAAGGGCTGCTACGCACAGGCGTGGAGCACGGCGCAGCTGCTACGGGTATACCGGGAGCTAGAGCGTGTTTGAAAAATCATTCCCGCAATCTGCACGCCCCAATTTGCGATATCTTTTGCCCAAATTCGGTTGTCGTAGTCCACTACGACGCCTTCATTTGTGCAAAATCTCCCGCAAATTGTGACGCACATCTTGCAGAAAGCCTTTTTCAAATACGCTCTGAGCGTGTGAAAAATAACCGGAAACAATCGGCAAAGAAAGGATGCAATTCAGAATGACAAAAGAAGAACTGGCGCTGGAAATTATTGCGCGTCTCAAAAAGGAATATCCGGACGCCGGATGCACGCTGGATTATGATGATGCCTGGAAGCTTTTGGTAAGCGTGCGCCTGGCAGCGCAGTGTACCGATGCCAGAGTCAATGTCGTCGTGCAGGAGCTGTTTGCGAAATATCCGTCTGTCAGCGCGCTGGCGGACGCAGGCGCGGACGCAATCGAAGCGGTTGTCAAGCCGTGCGGACTTGGACACAGCAAGGCAAGAGATATTCACGCATGTATGACAATGCTGCGCGATGAATACGGCGGAAAGGTACCGGATGACTTCAATGAGCTCCTGCGTCTTCCGGGCGTCGGAAGAAAAAGCGCAAACCTGATTATGGGAGATGTATTCGGCAAGCCGGCGATTGTAACAGATACGCACTGTATCCGTCTGGTTAACCGGATGGGACTGGTCGATCAGATACGCGAACCGAAAAAGGTAGAGATGGCGTTGTGGAAAATTATCCCGCCGGAAGAGGGAAGCGATTTCTGCCATCGTCTGGTTATGCACGGACGCGAGGTCTGTACAGCGCGGACAAGGCCGTACTGCAGCCGGTGCTGCCTGCAGGATATCTGCGGAAAAATCGGCGTTGAAGCGCATGAATAACAAATGAGACAGTAAGAGAGCCGCGGAAGGTTGTGTACCGCGGCTCTTCTGGCAGATGAATAAAATGTTCTAATCAGCAAATTGCTGCATTTTCTTTTCCCGGCGGAAGCTGACCGGAGAGACACCGTAATGCCGTTTGAATGCGCGGTTAAAATAGGTATGGCTGGAAAAACCGGCACGGTCTACGATGTCTTTGATGCGGAGAGCGCTTGTTTCAAGCAGTTCGGCGGCGTAACCGAGCCGCGCGTCCATCAGATAATCGTTAAAATAACAGCCGGTTTGCTGCCGGAACATGGTACCGAGATATGAAGGGGTTACGTTTAGTCTGGCAGCAATGGTTTTTAATGAGATATCCTTGTCGGAAAATTCATGGATGCTCTTGATTACCGCATCGACCATTGGTGAGCTTATACTGCGGTTCTGAAGGAGACCGCGGCTTTCCGAGAGGAAACAAAGCGTCAGGTTGCGGATCGTATCCGGACAGTCGGCAGCGAAGGAAGATCCGTCGGGAGAAACCGGGAAGGATGCCAGAAGTTCCGATAAAGAAGAAGGCAGTTCCGAAAGCGGCTGTCCGTCCCGGTACAAAGCCAGAATCCGGGTACTTAACAGCTGCAGGCTGCACAGCACAGGAGGAAAAGAAGAAAACAGGGCGGCAGCAGCGCTGCTTTCAGGTTCGGGTTCTGCGTCAAATTGCAGAAGCGCTTCTTCCGCAGCTTTGGAAAGACCGGGATAATCCTGCCAGACCACAAGGGGAATCGGGCTATTCTGAAGAAACAGAAGAGATTCCGCCTGCCGGTAACTGGCGGGAACCTCTCTGCAGTCAGAAACATCAGCTCCGATGCTTGCGAAGATCGGAAGATTATTGACGCGCGACATGGTAATGACCGGTTTCACAAAATCAGCGGCAGATCCGGAAAAAGTCGGGAGCAGGGAAAGCACGCAGACCAGGCGAAGCGGCGTTTCAAAAAAGAAGCTGGCGGAAGCGTGACCGGGGAGACGGCACAAAAAGCGTTCAAAGAACAGCGACATGTCAGCAGCACGTCCCTCTGGACAGGAAAAAATAACGCAGGTAAAGGAAGGAGCGTCCAGGTTGATGCCAAGAAGCTCAGCGCGCGTAACCAGGTCGCTGCCGCTGAGCATATTTTTTACCCACTGTTCCGTAAAAGCACTGCGGAATGTCATCATCGAGCGGCCATATGTGCTGCTGAGCTGTTCACGCTCCTGAAGCTGATGCACAATCTGGCTGACGGTATCGGACAGTTCATCCGGGTCAAGCGGCTTTAAAAGGTAATTTTCCGCGCCGCAGCGGAGCGCGGTCCGGACATATTCAAAATTGTCGTAGGCGCTGAGGACAACAACGTAGAGATTGGGTTTCATTGCTTTTGCCTTTTGAATCAGCTGAAGGCCGCTCAGACCAGGCATAGAAACATCAGTAATAATCAGCTGAACCGGATGATTCAGAATATAATCCAGCGCGGCGGCAGGATCCGAAGACGCAAGCGCGATTTCAATCTGAAATCCGCTCCAGTCAATCGCCTTTGCAATGCTTTCAACAATAAGAGGTTCGTCGTCAATAATAACAGCCTGGTACATGAGACACTCCATTTCTGAAAAATGTGCTTCCGGGGTTTCGTTGAATTTGAAATAGATAAATCCGCCGGAATGCGATAAAATAAACAAAAAAACAAACATATCGTTATTGATAATACACAAATGTTATAGTATAAAAGCGAGGAGGTGTCAAGACCTACTGCCGAAAATCCTATTGGCAAATGGTAATCAGGCGAGTCCCTGCCGCGGCGGAAAATAAAATATACTCCCGAAATCCAGGTGGAAGAACAGGCACATAAGAGATTCCAGGAGCACATTGATAAATTACGGCAAGGACGCCGTTTAATGCGTCAACCCGGCGCAGATACGGATATAATGCCCGGTTTTCAGAGCGAACGGAAGAAGCTCATCAACGGTCCAGTCTTCACCGAGAACAAACAGCGCCTGGCAGAAAAAACGGGTGATATTGTCATGGCTGTCGGCCTGGAATGCACCGGCAAGCATCGCGTTCCAGGCGTCGGATGCCATGCGAAACAGGCCGGACAGGATCAGCGCCTTCATGGAGCGGACATCCTCAGCAGCCGCTTCAAACAGGTCTTTGTCATAATCGAAGGTCCGCCCGCATGGCGAGGCGCATGATATGCAATTGGGAATCAGTTCCGCTTTGTGCGTGCGGATGCGGGCTGTCAATTCAGAAAAACGCGCATCATTCTGTGCGGCGGACGATGACACGCCAGATGTTTGTGTGTATGTAGATTCCGGGGATGCGCTATCGCTGAAATCTGGATGCGGAGTGAAAACGGAAGCAGGGACGGAAGCAATGGAATTTAATCCCTGTAAAATCAGATTTCTGGTAACAGCAGTTGGTTCAGCGCCGGTTTCAACGGCGCGGCCAATTCCAATCAGCGCACCGATGAGTGTATTAGCTGCGCCGCAGTGTTTTTTTGTATCTGTCATAGACTTCAGATCTCTCTTTCTTCATATCCGCTGCCGTCTGTCGCAAAGATCACAACGCGGCACGGGATGTCCTTTCCGCAGTTTTGAAGGGCGGTCATAACCGCGCGCTCTAGGCCCTTGCAGCAGGGAACAGTCATGCGGGCAACGGTAATTCGGCAGATGGTATTTTTACGGAAAATATCGGTCAGAATCCTGGAATAGTCGGTATCATCCAGCTTGGGACATCCGATCAGGACGCAGCGTCCCGCGATAAATTCATTGCGGAATGACGGATAGGTGAACGCGGTGCAGTCTGCCGCAATCAGCAGATCCGCATTATAAAAACGGGGAGAAACCGATGCGGTCAGGCGCATCTGAATCGGCCATTGCGGAACCTTAGCCATAGCGGATGGAACCGGATCCGCAGCCTCACGTTCAATAAAAGAAATCGCGTTGACCGGGCAGACCGGAAGACAGTTGCCGAGACCGTCGCAGTAATCCTCTCTGAGCAGCTTTGCCTTTCCGTTTACCATACCAATTGCGCCCTCGTGACAGGCAGATGCGCATGCGCCGCAGCCGCAGCAGCGTTCTTCATTAATTTCAATCACCTTACGAATCATAAATCAGTTCCTCTTTTCTTATTATTGTGTACTTCTTATGTGCCTCTGATGAAAAGCTTTCTCGTAAATTTAGGTACAGCGAGATTCCGAGAGCACATTATTGTTTCGGAAGCCTGCAGAAACGTCAAAATATCTTTTGCCCCCAACATCGTTATAATATAATTATAAAGGAAAGTCGGTTGAAATTTCAACACCTTATAAAAAATCCAAGGAAAATTGATTTGCCTGCGCATCGGGACGCGCAAGGATAATTGTTTTAGAAAGCGTACTTAAAGAAAATGCGTAATATTGTGCAAGTTTTGCTGCATGTAAGACAAGACAAATGCGGAAAAATCTGTTATGCTTGGAACGTAAAAATCAGAGAAAGGCGGAAGGTCATCAATCAGAAAATGGCCGGTCCGAACAGAAGGAATAGACAGCTATGAGCGAACAGAAGACATTTTCTATGGGTGTACTTGGACTGGGAGAGGGAAGAAGTATTATGTCTGCGGTACTGCAGAGCAAGTACTGGACTCTCGGCAATATCTGTGATCTGAACGAGGAGCTGTGCAAGCATCGCTGCGAAGAGTTCAAATTTGACCATTATACCACAAAATATGAAGAGATGCTGGCAGATCCGTCAATCGATGTTATTGGAATTTACACACCGGATCAGCTGCACGCAACGCACATTAAGATGGCGCTGGAGGCAGGAAAGGATGTTATCTGCACGAAGCCGCTGATGATTAATCTGGATGAGGCAAATGACCTTCTTGAGGTTCAGAAGCGTACTGGACGCATTGTGTTTGTTGGACAGAGCTCCCGTTACTTTGAGCCGGCACGCAGACAGCATCAGGATTACCTGGCGGGAAAGCATGGTGAGCTGGAGCTGGTACAGACTCATTATATCAGCGATTCCCGGTGGTTTCTGGAGCGTGCATGGAGCCATCAGAAGGGATTCTCCTGGATGTACAATTTTATGATTCATGCGGTAGACCTTGCGGTATGGTATCTGCCGGATATCGTTGAGGTATACGGAAGCGGCGTTGTCAGCGAGAACACGAAGGAGCGCGGTCTGGACGTACCGGATACGATGAGCTTCCTGTTAAAGAATAAGGATGGCCGTATGGCAGAAGTAACCGGAGCTTATGCAACTCCGACTCTCGGCAGCGGCAGAGAGCAGAATATCAGCTGCACCCTGCGCGGAAGCAAGGGAATCAGCCGTGCCGGATATCCAAAGCTGACCTACTTAACTAATTTCCCGCCGACACAGCATGACGCGGAGATTCATTCTTATGAGGATATGCACGGATACTTCTTCCGTTTTGAAGGCGAGACTCATCATGCCGGCGAGTATCAGAATTATATTGAAGAGTATGCGCAGGATGTTCTGGCAGGAAGAACACCGAAGCCGGATCTGAAGGAAGGCATCCGTACGCTGGCAGTTATGGAAGCAATGGATGAGGCAATGAGAACTGGTCAGGTTGTTAAAATTGCGGATATTCTGGAGCGCAGAAATATCGTATTATGATGAGGCAGGAAGAAGCATCAAACTTTGAGCGGGAGTTCTTTGATTTTTCAGGGGACTTCCGTTGCCGCCTTTTTACCATTTCCCAGGAGCAGAAGCAGCTGCACTGCCATAACTGCCTGGAACTGAATCTGGTGGAGCGAGGGAGCGGAACCTATATTATCGGCGGAAAGGTCTATCCGGTCCGGAAGGGCGATATTTTTGTAATCAATAATTCAGAACTGCATCTGGCGCTGCACGGCAGGGAAGAGCTGAGGCTGACAGTGCTTCTGTTTGAATCGAGCCCGCTGTGGCAGGAGCGGCATGGAAATGATTATCTGAAACCGTTTTTTCATCGGAATGAGCAGTTTTCCAACCGGATTGCCGAAGACGCCGCGGATTATGCGTCTATGTATGAAGCATTTTCCTGCATGAAGCGGGAAGAGCGTAACGGCAGAGGCAGCAGTATGGTAATGGAATCCGCGCTTCATCTGCTGCTGGCACTTTTGTACCGGCATTATCAGGAGTCACAGGCAATCGGAGAAAATACGGAAAACGGCGCGGGATTTGAGCGGCTTGAGCGCGTCATTGCCTACATTGACAGCCATCTGACGGAAGAAATTACGCTGGATGCGTTGGCAGAGCAGGCGGCGGTCAGTCGGAATTACCTGTGTAAATGTTTCCGGGAAGCGACCGGCCGGACGATTTTTTCATATATTGAACAGATGAGGATTGAGTATGCGGCATATCTGCTGCGGGCAACCAGAAAGCCGATTGCCCAGGTTGCTGTTGAAGCCGGGTTTGAGTCTGTGTCCTATTTTAACCGGCTGTTCCGGCGGCAGTATCAGATGACGCCGAGCGAGCTGCGGAGAGGAAAAAAGAACGGAACCGAAGAGCATATGGCACAGGAACCGCAGACCGGATAATAGAAGGAGTCCTTCAAAACGCGCTGCTGCGCGCGTCAGAAGGACTCCTTTAATTGTTCTGCTGTTTTTGCCGGAAAGATAAGCTCGATGCAGAATGACATGTCAGGATCGTCCGGCGAAACGATGCGGAGGCTACAGTCATTCTGGAAGACAATCCGGAGACGGCTGAGCACATTGGTGAGCGCAAAGCCGTTGGTATTTGTCTGGTTGTAGATGCTTTCAGAGAGACGCTTTTCCAGCTGGGCGGCCTGTTCCGGATCAATTGGTTTGCCGTTGTTGGAAAGCGTCAGACGGATATACTGCCGATCGTTCTGGACAAATACACTGGCGGACAGCGTGATGAAATTGTCCTGGCGTTCCGAGATGATTCCGTGGACAAAGTAATTTTCAATCAGCGGCTGCAGCGTGTTTTTCGGCAGGGCAAACCGGCAGGCGGCGCTGTCCGGTTCAAATTCATAATCGAAATTCTGGAAGCGGTGCTGATAAAGGATCATCAGGTTTTCGCACAGTTCGATTTCCTGATCAAGTGTTGCGAACATGCCGGTTCCGGTCTGTGTGCGGTAAATTTTGGAAAGAATCAGGATCATGCGGGAAGCCTGATCGGCGTTGCCGTTGATCAGCTGCGAGCGGATTATCTCCAGCGTGTTGTACAGAAAGTGCGGATTAATACTGGTCTGAAGCGCGTAAAGCTCGCTTTTCTTTTTCTGAAGTTCATAGACGTAGGACCGCTCCACATTTTTCTGCAGTTCATCGCACATCGCGTTAAACGCATCGGAAATCTGGGCAAATTCGTTGCGGCCGGTCAGGCCGGAGATCCGATAGGTCAGATCGTCAAGCTGGAACCGCTTCATACCGTCCAGAATCAGGTTAATGTTGCGGCTGGAAAGATAGTAGGTCACATAGTACAGGACAAATGCAAACAGCGTCAGAAGGATGGCAAGCAGAAGGCTGAGCCGTGTAATGGAGTTTTCCGGAAGGTAGGAGTCCGGCGCATAATAGGAGACCTGGAAGCCGTCCGTAAAGTTAATGATGCTGTTGCGGTACCAGGAGCCGCTTTGCGTATCAGCGGACGGATTGGAGTCAAAAAAGAGATTTCCAGCTAAATCCGTGATGCGGAAGACACTGTCCTTGCTCAGATCAAAATTAGAAAGCAGCTCCGTATATTCGGAAATGGAATACAGCGGAATCAGATAGCCAAGCGGGGCAGAGGAAATCCGGAAAATCGTAGCGCTGAGCCCGTAAAAACTGTTGTAGCCGGAACGGGAGTCTCCGCAGGACAGAATCATCTGGGCCGCCGCGTCCAACGGAATCGGCGTACAGATAAACGGAACCGGTCTGACGGACGGGGAAGCCTGATTGACATGCGCCAGATAAGACTGCGAGTCGGAATAATAATACAACGGCCCGTTTTCTGAATACAGAAGAAAACCGCGCAGATAACGGTCGTCGCTGCAGATTGAAGAAAGCAGGCGGATGCATGCGTTGCGGACAACCGGGTTGACCTCCTCGTAAGAGTCTGCTTCTAACAGCGCGCATAGATTCTGATTGCACTGATTGCCGTTCATCACCTTTCCGGCAAGGATGCTGAAGTTGGAAAAATGCGATTCAAAGGTTTCTGAAAGATTGACGGAGGCAAGCTCGTAGGGCTTCAGATACTGGGACATTTCATACTGGTGCGACAGATGTGCGATAATGACGCTGACTGTCAGAGAAAACGCAGCAAGAAGGATTGTACAGATCAGAAGCATGCGGGCAAAAAAATGATAGTTTTTCTGGGAAACAGACCGGCGCATAAAACAGCCTCCTTTTGCAGATTATGTGCTCTCGGAGTTTCTTAGGTACCTGACCTTGCGGCTGATTTTCCGGGAGCACATGATTTCGGCTGCCGCTGCATTCCTGCTGCGAAGCCTCCATTATCATCCCATAAGATCTGCAGAAGCGGACGGAAAAAAGAAAAAAGTTGTAAAAGTGTACTATTTTTCGAGATTAGTTCAATTTACAGGAGACATTTTGCACAGATATAATAAGAACAGAAGAAAATGATGGCTCCCAAAGAAGCGTAAAAGTATGTCTGAAAAGAGTGGACGCTGTGTGGGCTTTGGGAGCGCATCGAAGAAAAGGGGAGTGCAGGTATGCAAAAAACAAACAGGAAAAGGGGATCAAGTCCCCGCGAGAAGGCAGGCTTCCGGCTGTTTCTGCTGTCGCTGCCGTTTCTGATCGGAATTCTGATCTTCTCGTATCTGCCGCTGCTCGGCTGGTCGTATTCTTTCTTCAATTATAAACCGGGAAAGAATCTGTTTGACTGTGAGTTTGTCGGCTGGAAGTGGTTTATCGCGCCGTTTAATAATCCGGTGCTGAGAGGACAGTTTTTCCGCGTTATGTCCAACACCCTGGGAATCAATCTGCTGTACATGGCAACGATGATTCTCCCGATGGTTTTCGCGATGTTTCTGATGGAAATTCCGTGGAAGGGATACCGGAAGCTGGTGCAGACGCTGACAACGATTCCGAACTTTATCAGCTGGGTACTGGTATATGCCGCGTTCTTTGCGCTGTTGTCAACGGAAGGACTGGTAAACAATCTTCTGGTAGAGTCAGGAGCGGCTAAAACGCCGGTCAACTTCCTGACACAGGCGGATCATATGTGGCTGAAGATGCTTGGCTACCATCTCTGGAAGGGACTCGGATGGGGAGCAATTGTCTATATTTCAGCAATTACATCCATTGACTCGGAAATCTATGAGGCGGCCAACATTGACGGAGCCGGACGTTTCCAGAAAATGTGGTATATTACCACGCCGCATCTTCTTCCGACGTTTTTCGTTATGTTTGTTCTGCAGATCGGAAACATCATTAACAACGGAATTGATCAGTATCTTGTATTCTCTAATGCAATGACGCAGGACGCCATCGAAGTGCTGGATCTGTACGTTTACCGGTATGGACTGCAGCAGGGCAACATCTCCTACGCAACAGCGGTCGGCATGTGGAAATCAGTCGTCAGCGTAATTCTGGTGCTGATTGCCAACACATTGTCGAAAAAAGTAAGAGGATCGTCGATCTTCTAAATAATTCCGCGAGTACATAAAACAGGAAAGGGGTTCAGTCATGGCAAAGAGGAGAAACAGGGAAGAGCATGGCGTAATCAAAAAGACCTGGAAGGACCATGTAATTGATGTGCTGATTGCGGTCGTATTCGGAGCGTTTACGCTGGCATGTATTTTCCCGTTTTACTACATATTTATCAATACAATCAGTGATAACTCGCTGGTTTCCACCGGCCGCATTAGTATTTTTCCGAGAGGAATCCATTTCTCCAATTACGCGAAGGTATTGTCGCTGAAGGAGCTGCCGGGAGCAACGATGATTTCTCTGGCAAGAACAGTTCTCGGAACGGTATTCACAATTATCTGCGCATCGTTCCCGGCGTACTGCTTTTCCAGATCGGAGTACTGGCACAAGAAGATTTTTTACCGTTTTGTCATCATTACCATGTATTTTGGCGCGGGCGTTATTCCAACGTTTTTGACCTATAAGACACTGCATATTTACGATACATTCTGGGTATACATTCTTCCGTGCTGCGTAACGCCGTTCAACCTGATTCTGGTAAAAACCTACATGGAGTCACTGCCGCCGTCTCTGGAAGAATCGGCGGAAATCGACGGAGCCGGCTATCTGACCCGTTTTGTAAGAATCGTTATGCCGCTGTGCAAACCGATTCTGGCGACTATTGCGGTGTTCTCGGCGGTCGGCCAGTGGAACAACTGGATGGATACTGTGCTGTATACCAAGAGCCAGGCGCTTCAGACGCTGCAGTATGTACTGTACCGCTACCTGAAGGAAGCAAATACACTTGCGGAAATTGCCCGTGAAAATCCGGACATGATGGCAGAAATGGATCCGTCCACAATGCTGTCGCCGCTGACCATTAAATATACGGTTTGTATCGTTACCGTCGTTCCGGTTCTGGTTGTTTATCCGTTCTTCCAGAAGTACTTTGTAAAAGGAATGATGATCGGAGCGGTAAAGGGATAACTGGACGACAGAAATAGAACGGTACAGAGAAAAAGGAATAAAAGCAGGAATCGAAACAGAAGCCGCCTGTAAGTACCGGACTGGGTATTGGGAGGCGGCTGGTTATAAAAATCAAAAAGATGGAGGCTAAGTATGAAAAAGAAAGTATTAGCAGCAGTACTGGCAGGCGCATCCGTTCTGTCCATGACAGGAAGCGCGTTTGCAGAGACCGAGCGGGAAGAAGTAACCCTGTCCGCGTTTGTCATGCAGTCAGCAACCGGTGAGTCCGGAATCTGGCAGGGCTGGGGGGCACAGAAGCTTTATGATGATCTGAAGATCAAGATTAACTTTGACCCGACTGGAAATGAAGTAGAGACCAAGCTTCAGCAGTATCTGGTAGCAGGACAGCTTCCGGATCTGATCGGGCTGAAGGGTCTGGATCAGGCAAACCTTGCAATGGACGCGGATATGCTTCTTCCGCTGGACGAGTACAAGGATCAGCTGCCTAACCTGTTTGAAAACGAGTTATATGCAGACGCGATTAAGTATTCTGAGGATTTCGCAAGCAACGATACCGGACACCTGTATGTCATGCCGGTTGCAATCGGACCGACCTCCTACAATTCCTATAACTGGGTTCCGCTGCTGCAGTGGGATGCTTACAAGAATGTCGGTATGCCGGAAGTAGATACGCTGGAAGATTACCTGGACGTTGTTGAGCAGATGGTAGCTTACAAGCCGACCACGGAGCTTGGCGAAAAAGTATATGGATTCTCCTTATTCTCTGACTGGGATAAGGTAACAGCACTGGAAATTTCTACTCTGTCCTTCATGTATGGAATTGATACCGAGTATGTTTCCCCGCTGATGGAGACCAACGTGGTAACGAAGGAAACCAAGTCCCTGCTCGCGGAGGACAGCTTCTATAAGAGAGCGTTGAAGTTCTACTTTGAGGCAAACCAGAGAGGACTGCTTGATCCGGATTCTCTGTCCCAGACCTACAGTGATGTAGACTCTAAGTTCAGCGCAGGCCGCATTATGTTCTCCTGGTTCTCCTGGCTGACCGGAAGCTACAACACCAACAACCAGAACAATGCGGAGAAGGTTGACGGAATGGCAAGCGTAGTTGCGAAGGATATGAAGCTGTACAACGCTCCGTATCAGTCCATCGG
The DNA here is from genome assembly GCA_905214365.1 of uncultured bacterium. Classification (GTDB taxonomy): domain Bacteria; phylum Bacillota; class Clostridia; order Lachnospirales; family Lachnospiraceae; genus Anthropogastromicrobium. The sequence goes on along the minus strand of CAJMMH010000001.1, from coordinate 9,562 downwards.
CCGCAACTGGTATTTCGCAATCTCCAAGGACTGCTCCGATGTGGATGCGGCGCTGGAGCTGCTGAACTGGCTGTATGACGTAGATGTGTGCCAGTACCTGTCAAATGGTCCGGAAGGCGTGATCTGGGAATATAATGAAAACGGCGAGCCGAGCATCATCGACTGGAACCCGGTTGATAATAAGGCAGAGCTGCTGATGCCGGAGGATATTGGCGGCGGAGCATTCCAGGACGGCGTATATCCGTTCAATACGCTTGGACCGCAGGCTGCAGCGATTATGGAAGACGGATACACCATGAGTTATCGCTACTGGCCGGAAACCTTAAAGAGAAATCCGTCCCTGATGAAGCAGGAAGTAAACGAAATGCTCGGCGGAGTAACTGTTCTTGCTGAATATCTGGAAGCAAACGATATGGTAGCAAATTCAACGCAGGCTGTAAACATGATTACACCGGCAAGTGATGATCTTGAGATTACCATTACACAGATCGGTGAGATCGTAAAGAAGTATTCCTGGCAGATGGTTTATGCTTCTGATGAGGCTGAGTTTGAGAGCCTGTGGTCAGAGATGGTTGGCCAGGCTGAGCAGCTTGGACTGGATCAGGTAACCGAATACTACACGGCAGAGTGGGAAAAGGCACTGGAACTGGTAAAGGATTACGAGTAAATAACTCGTTGCGCACAGGCTGCCGCAGAGAAATCTGCGGCGGCCTTTTGGCGTTGCCGCAGCCCGCTGCGACGCCATCATCTGTGCAAAGCATCCAACAAATTGTGACACACATCCTGCGAGCCTTTTTCAAACGCGCTCTAGCATGAACGGTGACCAGAGTACAAAAACGTTATACCAAAAATAGAAAAAACACTTGTGAAGAATAGAGATTGCAGGTAGACTATCAGAAGAATGGATGAGAAAACCAACAACAGGGGGTATACAAAATGGAAAAAAAGAAACCGCGCGAGATGACAGGAGCGGAGCTGAAATCAATGCTGAAAAGCAGCATTAACTTTAAAAGTTTGGGCGGTCTGAAGTGCGAGGAGCTATCGCTTTCGCCGGAGGACAAGCAGTGGTGGAGAGACGCCAAGATTGGTATGTTTATTCACTGGGGATTGTATTCCATTCTCGGACACGGCGAATGGGCGCGCTTCAATGAGAAGATTCCGAAGGAGAAATACGAAGCACTGGCTGATGAATTTATTCCGGAGAATTTCAGCATGGACGAGTGGGCGGAAATCGCGAAATCATTTGGCGCACGCTATGCCGTTATGGTAACAAAGCATCACGATGGATTTTCACTTTGGAACAGCGAAGGCAGCTACGAGCATTTTGATTCTTACCACCGCGGCGCGCACCGGGATTTTGTCGGCGAGTACGCGGAGGCATTCCGGAAGGCAGGCATGAAGATCGGTCTGTACTATTCGCCGATGGATTGGAGATTTCCGGGATATTTTGATCCGAAGGGACTGCCGGACAATGCGGCGATGATGAAGAAGCAGTGCTACGATCAGGTTGAGGAATTATGCAGAGACTATCATCCGGATATCCTCTGGTACGATGGCGGCTGGCTGGCTCACCAGGGCAGCGATACATCAAGCGCATGGTTCTGGGAGCCGGTAAAGCTGAACAAGATGGCAAGAAGCTACTGCCCGAAGGTGCTGATTAATCCACGTTCCGGTTGGGAAGGTGATTTCTACTGCGATGAGGGTTCTCACGAAATTAAGGGAAAGATTATTCCGGTTCCGTGGGAAAAGAATATGTGCGTCTGCTCCGGAAGCTCCTGGGGCTGGATGGAGGATGATCCGGTTTCTGACTTTGACTGGCTGATCCGCATGATGGTCAATGTTGTCTGCCGCGGCGGAAACTGGCTGGTCAACATCGGTCCGGACCGCAACGGAAAGATTTCGGATGAGATTAAGAACCGGATGCGCGAGGTTGGCGACTGGCTGCGTACCTATGGAGAGAGTATTTACGCGACCAAGGCAGGCCCGTTTGAGCCGGTGGATGACGTATACGGAGCAACCTGCAGAGGAAATAAAGTATATCTGCATGTTCTCAATCCGGAAGCGTTTTGCGCGGAGGTGCTGCCGGAAATCGGCAACCGCATTGTAAAGGCAAGGATGTTTGACGGCAGACCGGTTTCCATCGTTCCGAAGGAGCAGGGAACCGCATTGGAGCTGCCCGAAACAGAAGCCGCTCCGGATACTATTGTTATATTGACCATGGAAAAGGCAGCGGATGAAAAGAAGGACGCTGAAATTTACTTTACCGGAAAAGAATAACCGGAAGGCAGCCCGGATGAAGGCGCCGCAGACGTTTTGCGGAATCTGGGAATTGCGCAGAGAAAGCAATGCAGCTGGATGGACAGGTTTGGATTTCGGAGAATAAAAGAGAGGAAGGAAAAAACAGCGAATGGGAAAACAGGACCAGATCAGATTTGACCGGCCTGCGGCTGAGTGGCATGAGGGGTGTCCGCTTGGAAACGGTCGCATGGGACAGATGGTATATGGAGGGATTGCGGAAGAGAAGATTGATTTATCGCATCTGACGTTCTTCTCCGGCTCAGATACTGTCAACCCATACCGGGAGAATGGGGCGGAAGCATTTCAGAAAGCCAGAGAGGCGGCGCTTCGCGGCGATTATGCTGAGGTATCTGCGCAGACCGAGAATATGATGGGAATGCGCGGCAACTATGGAACTAATCTGCCGGTTGGAAGTCTGCGGATTGCATTTGAAGGAATCAGCCCGGAGGAAGAATCGTCCGCGTCAAAGCTGGATGGGGCATCCGTTTATAACAGAAGCCTTGATATTAGAGAGGGACTGGTACAGACGCAGGCAGAGTGGGACGATGGAAGTAAAGAGCGGGACAATGAGAATACCTGTCAGGAACACTGCGCAGGCAGCACTGCTCATCGGTTAATCCGCCGGGAGGCGTTCAGCTCCCATCCGGATCAGGTATTCGCGATGGAAATGGTCGATTCTTCGGAAAACGGAATCTGCTGCAGCATCACATTTGACGGGGGACGCTGCCCGTTCTGCACCGTTGCGGGAACAGACTGGATGGAGTTTGAGGTTCAGGCGTTGGAGCCGGTGCACAGCGACGGAACGGAGGGCGTATGCCTGGCCGGACGTGTGCGTGTTTGTACAGAAGATGGAAAGGGAACTGTGGAAGCAGGAACGGCAGAAAACGGAAGCGCGTATCTGCGCGTGTCAGGAACAAACCGTGCCGTTCTGTATCTGGCAATGGAAACCGATTTTCTGGCCCGCCTGAAGGAAGACGGAAGCTTCGAGCCAAAGGGCGGCTTTGACTGGATTGACCGGACGGCTCTGGTGCGGCGTACATCAGTGAACGCAGCGGATTATCCACAGCTGAAAGCGCGTCATTGTGAGGATATCCGTGGATATATGGACCGCGTTTCGCTGAACCTGGGGATAACCGGCGAAAATACGGAGATGAAAGAAACCGGCGAGCAGCTGCGGGATGCGGTTCGCGGCGGCGCGGATAATGGCCGCCTGACGGAGTTGATGTTCCAGTATGGCCGTTATTTGCTGCTGTCTTCTTCCCGTGAGGATTCTCCGCTTCCGGCTCCGCTGCAGGGCGTGTGGAACGATGATGTGGCGTGTCAGATCGGCTGGACTTGTGATATGCATCTTGATATCAACACACAGATGAATTACTGGATCAGCGAGCCGGGCAGGCTGGGCGAGAGCCACCAGCCACTGTTTGCGTGGATGGAAAGGATCCTGATTCCGCATGGAAGAGAAGCGGCGCGCCGCTGCTACGGGATGAACGGCTGGACCGGAGAGCTGGTTTCCAATGCCTGGGGTTACGCGGCTCCGTACTGGAACAAGGCGCTTTCCCCGTGCCCGACCGGCGGTATCTGGCAGGCATCCGATTACGCGGAGCATTACCGTTACAGTCAGGATGAAGCATTCCGGAAGGAACATGCGCTGCCGGTACTGGAAGAAGCAGTTGATTTCTTCCTGGAATACCTGTTTGAGGGTGAAAACGGTGAGTTCTGGTGCGGTCCGTCCATTTCTCCGGAGAATGTATTTGCGGTGAACGGAAAGAAACAGTATGCGTCGCTCAATCCGACCTATGAGGTACTGATGATCCGGGAGCTTCTGACCGAGTACCTGGAGCTGGCGGAAAGCGAGGCGTCTGCCGTCCGCAGACAGGAACGGATTCTGAAAGCGAAGGACGCGTTGAAGCGTCTGCCGTCCTACCGGGTGAAGCAGGACGGCACACTGGCAGAGTGGGCGCATGATTATGAGGCAGCCGACCGCCAGCATCGCCATACCAGCCATCTGCTCGGCCTGTTTCCGTACGCGCAGATCACGCCGGAAAAAACGCCTGATCTGGCGAAGGCAGCAGCAGCGTCGATTCAGGATAAGCTGACGCCGTATGAAAACTGGGAAGATACCGGGTGGGCAAGATCCCTGCTTGTTCTGTACAGCGCGAGACTTCACAACGAAAAGGAAACGTCCAGACATCTGCGCAGCATGCAGACGGTACTGACTGGTCCGAACCTGCTTGTCATGCATCCGCCGACAAGGGGAACGGCAACCAGCCTGCCAGTTTATGAACTTGACGGAAATACCGGATTTTCCATGGGCGTTATGGAAGCTCTGATTCAGAGCCACAACGGTTGTATCCGCCTGCTTCCGGCACTTCCTCAGGAATGGAAAAACGGAAGCCTGCACGGCGCGGCGGTCCGCGGCGGTCTGTTGCTGGATCTGGACTGGAAGGGCGGAAAGCTGACAGAAGTATGGGTTTATGCAAAGAAAGAGCAGCAGGCAGCGTTTGCGTTTGGAAAAGAAAGTCCGTCAGTTGTTTCGCTGAAGTCTGGAAAGCAGAGAATTTTTTAACAAATCAAGGAAGTCCCCTGCTTCAATTGCGAATATCCGCCTGACGCAAAACAGCGCGTTCCGGAGAGCCGTAACCGGTGGATTTGGGATGAAGGAGAGTATAAAAAATGGCAGTGACAGAAACATTATTTTTTTGCAGTCGTGACGGTTTGCGAATCCGGGGAATGCAGTTTCTTCCGGATGCCTTTGATGCATCAAAATCATATCCGGCAGTGATTTTAAGTCACGGATTTACCGGAAATTATTTGAGTATGGAAGAATGGGGCAGATCGTTTGCGGAAATGGGTTATGCCGTGTTCAGCTTTAACTTCTGCGGCGGTGGCCGTCTGTATGAGGATGAGTCGATTAAAAGCGAAGGAAAGACAACGGACATGACGATTTCTACAGAAATCGCTGATCTCAAAGCAGTAAAGGCATATGCTGTGTCACAGCCGTTTGTTGATCCGGAGCATGTCCTGCTTCTGGGTGTCAGCCAGGGCGGATTTGTGTCGGCGCTGACGGCGGCGGAGTGCCAGAAGGAAGTGGAAAAGCTGATTTTGATTTATCCGGCATTTTGCATTCCGGATCACGCGAGAAAGGGCTGCCTTGGCGGCGCGACCTATCCGCCGGACAATGTGCCGGAAACGATTGACTGCGACAAAACAATCCTCGGCCGCTGCTTCTATGACGATGTGGTTCAGAGAGATCCGTTCCGGGAAATTTCGGCCTATGAGGGACCGGTTCTGATCATTCACGGTCTGGATGATCAGACAGTGGACTATACTTATTCCGTGCGCGCAAAGGAAAGCTATAAAAAAGGGCAGTGCAGTCTGCGGTTGGTTCCGGGTATGGGGCATGGATACGATGAAGAGCAGTATCAGAGCATGTTTGAGACCATTCGGGAATTCCTGAAAAAGTAATTTATATTTCATAATAAAATGCTCATGTGCGTGAAAGTAACGCGCATGAGCATTCTTTAAATTTTTTTTGATGGTTTCAGCTTTCCTGTTCCGGTTCTCTGCCGCTGCCATTCCGGTATTGTCCCGGCGTTTGCCGTACCCGCTTTTTAAACGCGTTGCAAAAGATGCTTTCGCTGGAAAAGCCGCAGGAAAAACAGATTTCCTTGACGGGCAGTGTTGAATTTTTCAGCAGATAGCGGGCAGTGTTGAGCCGGATATTGAGCAGATAGTCATGAGGAGTAAACCCGGTTTCTTTTTTAAACGTGCGGATAAAGTGATAAGGACTGAGTCCGGCGCGTCCGGCAAGCTGTTCAATGGAAAGCGGCTCAGCCATATGCTCATTCATGTAAGCAGCGATGTCCTCTGCCATGCCGGTATAGCGGCGATTCAGAAGACCACCCGGCAGATCCAACAGAATATCCGTCAGGATGTCGGTCAGATATCTGGAAAGAAGCGGTTCCCGGACCGCCTGCCCGTCCGCAAAGACCTGATAGATCATCTGAAGCCGTTTGACTGCATACGTAGGCTCTGCAAGGGAAAATATCATCCCAAGGCGTTCCGTAATGCAGCGGTAATAGCCGCGGGCGCAGGAGCCGTCAAAGTGGCACCAGAGCGTTTCGCAGCCGGTACTGCAGGAATAGGAATGTGGCTGATAACAGTCCAGAAGAACAAAGTTTCCGCGCTCTGCGATTTGTGTCTGCCCGTTGGCAGTCACTGTCATTGTACCGTTTTGAATATAGATCAGAAGAAAACTGTCATAGGATTCCCGCGTCAGAGAATATCCGGGCTGATAGAGAAAATGGCCGATATAAAGCGGGTAAAAAAACGTTTCCATAGCAGTTACACTCGGCATATATACATAGTAATCCGAGCCTGCGGCTACAAGCGGTTCCAGTGATTGCACAGAAGTCCCTCCCCATAATGAGATTCTGAAATCCAATATACAATTGTAGTTTATCTCATACGCGAAAGGAATGCAAGAGGGAATGTGTTTGTATTGTTAAAAATACATTTTTAACAAATCAAGGAAGTCCCCTGCTTCAATTGTGAAGAGCAATAAGCAGTGGGTGGGACTTGCTTGTATCAGGAGGGGTACAAGCCCCTCCTGATAAACTGCGAAGCAGTTATTTGGTTATGAGCAAGTAGCGAAGCGGATTGCGAATATCCACTTGACTCAAATACCTATATTTCCGCATCTGCACGCCCAAATTTGCAGTATCTTTTGCCCGGATTCGGCTGTCGCAGTTCGCTGCGGCGCCCTCATCTGGAATACTGTTTCCGCAGATCAGCTGTGCTGTTTTATCTTAAACGCGCCTTTTCCATGCTGTTTTACATCGTACAGAGCGATGTCGGCGCTTCTGCACAGGGAAACGTAATCTTCGCCCTGTTCCGGGAATACGGAGCCGCCTGCGCTGACAGATACATGTACCAGCGTGCCGTCGGACAGTTTCAGGTTGGAAATCTGTTTCTGGAACTCATCCATATATGCGGAAGCGGATTCAACGGAGATATGCTTCAGGTAAACAACAAATTCATCGCCGCCGTACCGTCCAAGGATGCTTCCCTCCGGGAAACAGGTTTTCATTGCTTTTGCGACATGGCGCAGGCAGAGATCTCCGCTGCTGTGACCATAGGTATCATTGTAAATCTTAAAATTATCGATATCGATAAAAATAAAGATTCCGGGAGTCTTTTTATAAAATTCATTTTCCAGCGTTTCCTGGAGGGCTCTCCGGTTGAGCAGCTCGGTCAGCGGGTCAATGGAGGAGAGGCCGATGTAGCGCTTTTTGTCCAGTTTCTCCAGCAGCAGGATGGACAGCATATATAGAAGTGTGCTGCCGACCAGAATGCCGCCGAAGATGCCGCCCCAGATCGAGAAATCCTGAGTCAGGTTGGAAATATTTTTATTTGCCAGCTCGACGATTACGTACCAGCCGGGCATACTGGAGATGCTGCGGTAAGCAATGGTAGAGTCTTCCCCTTTGATCTGCGCGGAGAATTGACCTTCTGTCTTTCCGGAACGTATATCTTTGATCCACTGGTTGTAGGAATAGCCATCGTTGTATTGGAAATATTTCTGCTGAAGCAGAAGATTGTTCCAGTTTCCGGCTGTATCGGAATCACTGCTGATACAGGTGATAAAGTTTTCGGAATCGGCCTTCAGCAGGTGGACGTCGATTTTTCCTTTCAGCAGCTCATAAATGCCTAAAAGCCGGAGATCCTCGACCATAATAGACATGTAAAGCGTTTGAATCGTTGGCGAATCCGTTACCGGAACGAAGATGGTCATAATCATGTTCCCGGTTTCGCTGGACTGGTAAGGTACGGAAATAAATGATGTTTCCGCAGCAAGAGCCTGCTGATCCAGGGCTTTTTTTTGAATGTCTGATATGGCGTAGGTATTGCCGAGAATTTCCTGATTTTTTAAAATGAGTCCAATATTGCAGAATACCGGCGGTTCCAGGTTATCTTCCAGACAGAGAAAAATATCTTCCGGATCGCTGTCTCCGAGCGCCTGGACCATTAATACATTTTCCTGTGCGTAATTTTGGAGATAATTCATTGACGCATTCATTTTTTCAGCGTATAATCCGGTAATTAATTCCAGATGCTCTGTATTGAACGTGCGCGCGATATGGCTGAGACGCAGGTACGCGGTTACAATAATACAGAGGGAAAATGCCAGATATATGACAAATAATATTCTGCGCTTTTTTTTGCTTTTTCTTCGATCTTTCATGAGACATTATTCTCCATAAGATAGTCAGAATCAATTAAGATAACGCCGGTATCAAAGTATTTTTGTCCAGCCGCTTCGCCGCGGATCAGCGCGTCCAGGGAAAGCATGCCGAGATATCCCATCTGATCCTGTTTCTGCATTAAGGACACACCGCGATAATCCGGATTTTCAATCAGCTGCCTGGTTTCTTCTGCCAGGTCAAAACCAGCCATAACAATATCAGTCCGATTCTGAGCCAGAATGGTACTGGCAATGCCGATGGTAGACGTATTGTTGCATCCGAACAAGCCTTTGAGCTGCGGATGTGTTTTCAGCAGCGCTGCTGTATCGGCCGCTGCCTTTTGAACATCGCCGCCATTTACGGGAATATCATTGGCAATCGTCCATTGTTCCGGTGCATAATTGGCCCAGTAATCCAGAAAACCGGAGACGCGGTTGACCATTGCCTGAGAGGTATCGGATGACAGCTGGATTCCGATCTCCAGGGGATTGTCAGGAGAATTGCCCGCGTCGTACAGCATTGCAAGCATCTGCTCAGCAGCCATCTTTCCGGCGTCCATGTTGTCGGTCATGTAGCAACTGTTGTAATCATTGCTGTTGATTGAGGAATCAATAAGAACCAGAGGAATTTCATGCTTCCGTACCATCTGGCAGTTATCTATCAGGGAATTCGAGCTAGCAGGAGCAAGTAAAATCCCGTCGGCTCCTTGTGCGACTGCCTGTTCCATCAGAGCGATTTGTCCGGCAATATCTGTTTCATTGTCAATTCCGCCCAGATAAACTGCGGCGTCGATTTCCTCCGATGCAGCTGCAATTCCGTCAATTACCTTTTCCCAGTAATTCCCGTGATAATTTTTCAGAATGACGTAAATCTGATGCTCGCTTTCCAGGTTGGAAATGCAGGTGTAATCTACGATAGCGGAAGCTTCTTCCTGGGAATCAGCAATTGATTTGTGAGAAGAAGAACAGCCGCCAAACAGAAGGGAAGCCGCTTCCGCAGCAAGGATCAGATAAAATCTT